>NZ_LZJD01000184.1:0-21440 GCF_001666875.1 Mycobacterium sp. E802 | reverse complement strand
GCTTCGCGGTCTTCCGTGGCCGTTTGTGGGCCCTTGGGCTGGTCTTTTTTTTCCGTTTTTTTTTTTTTTTGTGCCATCTCCTTGTCGGTTGTCTGGGGGGGGGGGGGGGCCGCCCCCCCCCCACCCCCGTTCAAGATCAGCGGATCGGGCCGGGAGCCCCGGGACGCCCCGGGGCCGGCGCGGGTGCGGGCGGCGGGCAGGGCTGCGCCGGTGCACACTGCTGCGCGGGAGCCGGGCCCGGCCCGGGCGGCGGAGGCGGGGCAGCATTGGCAATTCCGCCGAATCCCATTGCAGCGACGGACAATACGCCGAACACCGCGATGCCACCGAGAATCCGGCGCGGACGAGACCTCATCGTGTTTCCTTTCAATGCGCGGCGCCCGAATGGCACCGCTTGCACGCCAAGACTCTGGCCCGGCGCGATCTCATCCCCGCAACGGATATGTCACGGTTGGCGCACTATGACCACCTTATGCGACCGCTATGCACGGCATTGGAAACCAATGAGCCGCAATATGTTTCGTTGATCACAGCAGCAGGGCCAACCCGCATTGCCGGTCACAGCGAATAGCCGGCAGCTATCCGCCTCACACGCTACTCATAGCTTCCCATGGTCTGCTAGATGAACTAACTGTGAATCAGAAGGAAAGATGACGGTAAGCAATGAGCGTGTTCGACCGGTTCTCCAAACGCGCCACCGGCGGTGAGCAGCCGCCCGAGGACGTACCCACCAAGCCCACCGGGTACCAGCAAACCGCCAGCCGGCTGCATTCATTCAACCGCTATGAGATCAAGTACCTGCTCGACGAGATGAAGGTTCCGGCCCTGCGCGAGCAGCTCACGGCCCATATGGGATCCGACCCGTTCTCCCCCCGTGGTGGCTACCCGGTGACCTCGCTGTACTACGACACCCCCGACCTGCGGTTCTACTGGGAGAAGATGGAGGGGCTGAAGTTCCGGCGCAAGCTGCGCATGCGGCTGTACGGCGACCCGGCCGAATGCACCGACGAGACATCGGTGCAGGTCGAGATCAAGCAGCGGGTCAATCGCGTCACCCAGAAGCGGCGCATCGCCCTGCCCTACGGGGTGGCCAGGAGCTGGCTGGACGACCGCGAAGAGATCTCCTGCGATCCGTCCGAACGTCCGTTCGTCGACGAGGTGACCATGCTCATCGGCAACCTCGACCTTCGCCCGGTGGTCACCACCGGTTACCTGCGCGAAGCCTTCGTGGGCCAGGACGCCGATCTGGGCCTGCGGGTCACCATCGACCACAAGGTGCACGGTCGCGATCGGGATTTCTATTTCGCCTCCGGGGCTCCCAACCGCTACATCATCCCGCCCAAACTCGCGATCGTGGAGTTCAAGGCCAACGAGCGGGTGCCGTACTGGGTCACCGATCTCGCGGCCCGGGCCGATATGTCGGTCATCCGGGTCTCGAAGTACTGCCAGTCGGTGCAGGCCTTCGGACTGGCCCCACGCTCGATAGCCGGGGCACCGGAGCTGGCCATGCCCGACCCCGACGAACTCCTCACCACCGGTTTGTAATCCACACTCACATAAAGGAAGAGCATGACCATCGACCTGCAGGATCTCAGCGGGACGTTCACGGTGTTCGACGTTGCCGCCTCATTGGCATTGTCGTTCGTCCTGGCGTCGATAATCGGCTGGGTCTACCGCTACACCCATAAGAACGTCTCCTACAGCCAGTCCTACGTGCAGACCCTGGTGATGGTCTGCATGGTGATCTCGGTGATCATGCTGGTCGTCGGGTCCAACATCGCCCGTGCCTTCGCCCTTGTCGGCGCGCTGTCGGTGATCCGATTCCGCAACGCCATCAAGGAAACCCGCGATGTGGGCTTCATCTTCCTGGCGATGGCCGTCGGCATGACCACGGGCACCCGCTTCTACCTGCTGGCCGTCGTGGCCACCGTGGTCATCTGCCTGGTGCTGCTGATCATGTACCGGTTCAACTGGTTCTCCCTGGACGTGCAGCGCCAGGTGGTCAAGGTCCAGGTGCCGCCCGAGCCGGAGTACACCGCACGCGTCGAGGATGTCCTGATCGATTTCTGCTCCGAATTCGAGCTGGTGTCAACGGAATCCGCTCGCTCCGGAGCACTGGTCGAGCTCTACTACACGGCCCGGCTGAAGAAGGGCCGCAAGGGCAGCGAGTTGATCGCGGCACTTGGCGCAGTGAACACCGGACAGCGCGTGACCGTACTGACCGGATACGACCAGACCGACATCTGATGACCGAGCCCAACCCACGCGACGAATCGCCGCCTCGGCGGCGATTCGTCCACCGATTGCCCACCCGGCTGCGGCAGCACTGGAAACTGCTCGCGCTGCTCGTCGTGGCCACCGTTGGGCTGATGGCGGCGTTCGGCCAGACTGTCATCCGCCCCTACATCTCCAGCGATGTCAGCGTGATGACCTCCCCCATCACCAACAACATCACCGGCACGGTCGATCTGTTCGACAGCAGCGTCGGGCACACACTGACGATCAATCTCACCGATGCCGAGTACAACGACATGCTCTCGGCCTACGTAAAAGACGGCGCGAAGAAGTGGGTGAACGCCGACTTCACCATCGACGGCACCACCATCAGCGACGTCGCGGTGCGACTGAAGGGCAACTCGACCCTGATGGGCCTGCGCGGGGACGGGCACATGGCGCCGGAAATGCGCGACGGCGCAGGGCCGCCCCCGGATGACGAGTTCATGAAGACCATGAAGTACATGCAGGCCTCCGCAGATGACCCGACGTCATTGCCGCTGCTGATCAGTTTCAACGAGAACGCCGAAGGTCGCGGCTATCAGGGAATGACCGAGTTGTCGGTGCGGCCCGGCACCCCGGTGCTCAACGAGTCGCTGGCGTTGTCCCTGACCGCCGCCACCGGCCAGCCCACCCAGCGTTACGCCTACGCGACATACACCTTCAACGGCAAGACCACCACCCGGCTGCTCTTGGAACACCCCGACGAGACCTACGGGAACACTCTGTTCGACTCCGACGGATATCTGTACAAGGCCGATGCGAGTTCACGCCTGGAGTTCAGCGGCACCGACCAGTCCAGGTACGCCGACCAGTTCAAGCAGATCAACTCCGTCGACAACGGCAACCTGCAGCCGATCATCAACTTCCTGCAATGGCTGGACCGTGCCGACCAGGAAGAGTTCGATGTCCATCTGGGCGACTGGGTGGACGTGGACTCGCTGGCCCGCTACCTGGCTACCCAGAACCTACTGGCCAACGGCGACGACATGGGCGGCCCCGGACAAAACTACTACCTCTGGTACGACCTGGGCACCAAGAAGATCTCTGTCATCTCCTGGGACCTCAACCTGGCGATGATGGGCGAGCCCGATGTCCGTCCCGATGAGAAAGTGCAGATGAAACTGCCGGAGCACCCCGAGGACGGACCTCCGGGTGGGCAGGGTCCTCCCGGCATGGGACCCGGTCCGGGCGGAGACGGCAACGGACCCAAGCAGATGCTGGGTGGCAACCAGCTCAAGGATCGGTTCCGCGATTCGAAGGCGTGGGCCCAGACCTACGACGATGCCTACTGGGCGCTGTATGACCAGATGTACGCCGATGGCCAGGCGCACACCCTGCTCGACCAGATCGCGGCGACCATTCCGCTCACCGATGGTCTCACCGAGCAGGAGCTCAACGAGCAGGTCGACTCGATGCGCCAATGGATCGACAAGCGGGTGGCGGCGCTGGAGAAGGCACGCGCAGAATGACCACCCTTCACCGGTACTGCGGATAGCTCCAGTACGCCGAGCAGTGCTCGGGCCGATCCCCCGCCACCGGGCGATCGGCCCGAGCCCGCAACATATTGAACACGTACGGGGGTTCGATCGTGCCGCCGCGCGCTCACGCATTCACGCACCGACGCCGGAAGCCGATGCAGGGCCGGGTCGATATCGGAGGACGGCCCAGACAGGTACTCGGCGTCGAGCTGGCCGGTCTGCTCGAAGCGGCAGCGCCGGCCCGACCAGTGGCGGTACCGGAACCCCGGCAACCCCTGGGCCAGTCGCTGTCATGCCTGCTCCCCACCCTGCGCCGGGATGATCACCCGGATCCGGCATCCCGCCCTGGAATCCATCACTTCTATTGAACCACTGTGTAATTCGACCGCCCACCGGGCGATCGCCAATCCTAGCCTGGTACCACCGTCGGAGGTCGTCCCGCGAGTGAATCGTGTGGAGACCCGGGCCGTGGCCAAACGCGCCGCGGCGGCTTCATAGCAGACGCATAGCCAAAGCCCATGGTCCGCCCACCCCATCGGCAGACCATGGTGTCATGACCGAGTTGATCGTTGATACCCCAATCTCCCCGGTGTCAGCTCGTCCCGACGCCGTGACCGAAGCCCGCGAGCGCGGTGTCCCCGTCGTCGACGTCGTGGTGCCCGTCTACAACGAGCAGACCGCGCTCGCCGCATCGGTGCGCCGGCTGCACCGCTATCTCTCCGAAACGCTGCCGTACTCGGCGCGCATCACCATCGCCGACAACGCCAGCACCGACCGGACACCCGAGATCGCTGCCCAGCTGGCCGAGGAACTCGAAGGGGTGCGGGTGGTCCGCCTGGAGCAGAAAGGCCGCGGCCGTGCGCTCAATGCGGTGTGGTCGACCTCGGATGCACCTGTGCTGGCCTACATGGACGTGGACCTGTCCACCGACCTCGCCGCACTGCAACCGTTGGTGGCACCGCTGATCTCCGGGCATTCCGATGTCGCCATCGGAACCCGACTGGCAAGAGACTCCCGCGTGGTCCGGGGCGCGAAACGCGAGGTGATCTCACGCTGCTACAACCTCATCCTGCGCTCCACCCTGGCTGCGAAGTTCTCCGATGCGCAGTGCGGATTCAAGGCCATCCGTGCCGATGTCGCTGCCAAGCTGCTGCCTCACGTCGCTGACACCGGCTGGTTCTTCGATACCGAGATGCTGGTCCTTGCCGAACGATCCGGCCTGCGGATCCATGAGGTACCGGTGGATTGGATCGATGACCCCGACAGCACGGTCGACATCGTGGCAACGGCAACGGCTGATCTCAAGGGCATCGCCCGGATGCTGAAAGGTTTTGCCACCGGGGACATCCCGGTTCGCGAGATCGGTGCTCAGCTGGGATCTGCGCGCGCAGCCGCACCGCGCAGCCTGCTGCGGCAGGTGGTGCGTTTCGCCGCCATCGGCGTGCTCTCGACAGTGGCCTATCTGCTCATCTTCGCCGCGCTGCACGCCAGCCTCGGCGCACAGGGCGCCAATCTGATCGCGTTGTTGGTCACCGCAATTGCCAACACCGCAGCCAACCGGCGGTTCACCTTTGGGGTTCGCGGGAGCACAGGCGCCGGGCGCCACCACGCCGAGGGGCTGGCGGTCTTCGGCCTGGCGCTCGCCCTGACCAGCGGATCGCTGGCCGCAATGCACGCACTGGTGCATCCGACCCCGCACTGGCTGGAGCTGGGAGTGCTGATCGCGGCCAACCTCACGGCCACCGTGCTGCGGTTCACCCTGTTGCGCGGGTGGGTCTTTCACCCCAATCGTGACCAGAACGACGTAACCGGAAAATGATCGTGAGCACCATGGCCGAAGTCGCCGAGTCCCAGACCCCGGTGACCTCCGGCTCGGATCATCCTGACCCTCGCTGGGATCGGCCGGCCCTGGCCCTGCTATTGACTGCGACCGCGGTCTTCTGGTGTATCGGACTGGGCCGAAACGGATGGGCCAACGCCTTCTACTCCGCGGCCGTACAGGCAGGAACGAAAAGCTGGAAGGCGTTCCTGTTCGGGTCCTCCGATGCCGCCAACGCCATCACGGTGGACAAACCGCCGGCCGCCTTGTGGCCGATGGAGATCGCGGCCCGGATCTTCGGCGTCAACACTTGGTCGATCCTGCTGCCTCAGGTGCTCCTGGGCGTGGCATCGGTGGCTTTGCTCTACGCGATCGTCAAGAAACAGTTCGGCCCGGGAGCCGGGTTGATCGCCGGATTGGTGCTGGCCTTGACGCCGGTGGCCACCTTGATGTTCCGCTACAACAATCCCGACGCCCTGCTGGTGTTCGTGATGATCGCAGCGGTTTGGACGCTGTTGCGGGCCGTGGCCGACGGGCGCACCCGCTGGCTGGTGCTGTGCGGCGCCCTGCTGGGCCTGGGATTTCTCACCAAACAGCTGCAGGTGCTGTTGGTGATACCGGCACTGGCGATGACCTATCTGATCGCGGGCCAACCGTCCCGATTGCTCACCCGGCTGGCTCAGCTCATGGCCGGCCTGGCGGCCACGGTGGCCACGGCCGGCTGGTGGGTCCTGCTGGTGGAACTGTGGCCGGCAGACGATAGGCCCTATATCGGCGGCTCGAGCAACAACAGCTTCCTGGACCTCACCTTCGGCTACAACGGGCTGGGTCGGTTGAGTGGTGGCGAGCATTCGATGCCGGCCGGCGCACCGGGTCCGGACCCGGCCGGGGGAGGATTCCATCCGTTCGGGCAGGCCGGTATCACCCGGTTGTTCACCGGCGAGTCCGGCGCTCAGATCTCCTGGCTGCTACCCGCGGCCCTGATCCTGCTCGTCACGGGGCTGATCGTGTACCGGCGCCGTACCCGGACCGACCGTGACCGAGCTCAGTATCTCGTCTGGGGCGGGTGGCTGCTGGGCACCGCCGCGGTGTTCAGCTACATGTCGGGGCTGTTCCACGACTACTACACCGTGGCACTGGCACCCGCGGTGGCAGCGCTGGTCGGTATCGGCAGTGCCACCCTCTGTCGTCGTCGTGAACATGTCTGGGCAGTCGGCACCTTGGCCACGGTAACGTTGGCTACCGGAATCTGGGCGTGGGTTTTGTTGAGCCGCACACCGGATTTCGTGGGCTGGTTGCGCTGGATCATCCTCGGTGCGGCCATCACGGCCGCAGTCGGTCTGGTGGCCGCCGGCGCGCATCGGACCGGCCTGAGGAATGCGGCCGCAGTGGTGGCGATCGCCGCCGCGTTGGCCGGTCCGCTGGCCTATTGCATCCAGACCGTCAATACCACGCACACCGGTGGAGTGATCACCGCCGGACCTCAGATCTCCGGCTCCGGCATGCCTGGGTTCGGGCCTACTCAATCGCCGGGCTCGGCGTCGGAGGCAAAGGTGTCAGACGCTCTGACGCAAGAGCTTTCAGCGGATGCCTACTCCTACACCTGGGTTGCCGCAGTACCGGGCTCGACCGAAGCCGCCTACTACCAGCTGGCCACCGACCGCCCGGTCATGGCGCTCGGCGGTTTCGGCTCCGGCGATCCGGCACCCACCCTGCAGCAGTTCCAGCAATACGTCGCCGACGGGCGCATCCATTACTACATCCCCTCGGCCGGCCTGGGGCTGCCCGGCCGGCCCGGCGAGGGCTCTCACGGACAATCCCCCGCACCGCCCGGACGTGACGGATCCAGTGAGGCTGAACACATCGAGGATTGGGTCAAGCAGCATTTCACTGCGATCGACGTCGACGGTGTTGCCGTGTACGACCTCTCATAGCTACGCCATAGAGTGAGCACAGTCGGCCCATAAGAGAACTCACGACAATCTGATAGTGCCGCATTCCGATGTCCATTGTCCGCCCACCGCGCCCGAACCGCACATCGTGCCCGCTACCCGGGCGATGATGACACGAGCCGACGGCAGTCCCATTCACGTACTGGTCGTCGATGATGAGCCCGGCCTGACCGAACTGGTGTCCATGGCGGTGCGCTACGAGGGATGGCGGGTATCCACCGCCGAGGACGGTGCATCCGCAATCCGCCAGTTCCGGCACGCTCCACCCGACGTCGTCGTTCTGGACATCATGCTGCCCGATATCAACGGCCTCGAGGTGCTACGTCAGTTGCGGGAAGCGCAACCCAAGCTGCCGGTTCTTCTTTTGACCGCGAGGGAGTCACTTGAGGATCGCATTGCGGGGCTCACTGCCGGGGGCGACGACTATGTGACGAAGCCATTCAGCGTCGAGGAGTTGGTACTGCGACTCCGTGCCCTGATGCGGCGCACCGGCATATCGGAGGACACCGGGGAGGCCAAACTCATCGTTGGTGATCTCATCCTCGATGAGGACAGTCACGAGGTCATCCGTGCCGGCGAGGAAATCCATTTGACAGCACGTGAATTCGAACTACTCAGGTACATGATGCGCAATGCCCGTCGGGTGCTGACCAAAGGTCAGATCCTCGAGCAGGTGTGGAACTACGATTTCGACGGTCGCTCCAACGTCATCGAGCTGTATATCTCCTATCTGCGTCGCAAGATCGATGCCAACCGCTCCCCCATGATCCATACCCTCCGCGGAACCGGATATGTCCTCAAACCCGCACGCTGAACGCTCCCTGCTCATTCGGCTGCGCAGTCCACGGACCTGGGCCCTGCAGACTCGGCTACTCGTGGCGCTCATGGCCCTCCTGATCTTTGTCTGCGCCGGCATCGGAGCCGGAACCCTGCTGGCGATGAATCGCTTCCTGCACCAACAGCTCGACCGTCAAGTGATGGAAACCGTTGAGCGCTCGTCAGTTTTCTACAATCACGGATCCCCACCGTTCGAGCGGTACGCCGGCCCGGGCCCGCTGTTCCTCGACGGCCCCGGGCAGTCGGTGGACACCGTCGGCGCAGTGATCGCCGACGGCCGGGTGATAGAAGCCGCGGTGATCGGGTCCGACGGCACCCGAAGGGCGCTGTCGCCGAACGCCCTCCGCCAGCTTGCCGATGTCACCGAAGGCCGCCGGGTGGAGATCGACCTCGACGGTCTGGGCGACTACGCTTTGGCCGGCGTCGCAGCCGAGGATGGAAATATCGTGGTGGCCGGCTTACCTATGGCTGGGTTGCACAGCACCCTACTGACAATCCTCGGGTTCTTCAGTGCGGTGGCAGCGGTCGCGCTGGGGCTGGCCGCCGCGGTGGGTACGGTGATCATCCGGCGCCAGTTCACCCCGTTGTCTCAAATCGCGAACGCCGCACACAACGTCGCCCAGCTCGACCTCGTGCACGGCGAGGTCCATCTGCCCACGCCCGTGGTACCGGTCAACCCCGAGTCGACCCACACCGAACTGGGACAGCTCGCGGCGGCCTTCAACCGGATGGTCGACCGGATAGCCGATGCATTGGCGGTCCGTCATGCCAGCGAGACCCGGGTCCGTCAGTTCGTGGCCGATGCCAGCCATGAATTGCGCACTCCCCTGGCCTGTATCCGCGGCTACATCGAACTGGCCAGGCGCGAACTTCCGGCGATTCCCGATGACCTCGCCTATGCCGTCACACGCGTCGACGTCGAATCCAAACGCATGAGCCAACTGGTGGAGGACATGCTCCTGCTGGCCCGGGTGGACGCCGGGCGCCCGCTCGACCACGAGCAGGTGGATCTGTGCCAGCTCGCAGTGGACACCGTGAGCGACGCCCACGTCGCCGGACCGGATCACCGTTGGTCGGTCGATGTGCCAGACGAGCCTGTCGTCGTGGTGGGAGATCGACTGCGACTCCATCAGGTGCTGGCCAACCTGCTGTCGAATGCACGCGTGCACACGCCACCGGGAACCCGTGTCCACACCTCGTTGAGCTTTGCGACCGACGACCAGGTGGTCTTGACCGTCAACGACAACGGGCCCGGCATCCCGGACCACCAGCAGTCCGAGATTTTCGAACGCTTCGCCCGCGGCGACTCTTCCCGCTCACGCCGCGCCGGCAGTACCGGGCTCGGCCTGGCCATCGTCTCCGCACTCGTCAAAGCACACAACGGGTCCGTCGAGGTCCGCAGCCGCCCAGGGGAAACCGCGTTTACCGTCACACTTCCCAGTGATCAGGCCCGCTGGCTGGAAACCGAGATGACCTCGCCGGTCAGGTAACTCGAGTAATCGCTGGCCAGGTAGGCGATCGTGGTGGCGATCTCCCACGGCTCGGCTGCGCGGCCGAACGCCTCGTCCGAGGACAGCCGGTCCAGCAAGGCCGCGTCGGCCGACTTCTCGAGGAACTTGTGCCGCGCGATGCTCGGCGAGACGGCGTTGATGCGGACGCCGTATTCGACGGCTTCGATGGCACTGCACCGGGTCAGTGCCATGACGCCGGCCTTGGCCGCGGCGTAGTGCGACTGGGAGTGCTGTGCGCGCCAACCGAGAACGCTGGCGTTGTTGACGATGACGCCGCCGTGCTCGACGCCGCGGAAGTAGCGCAGCGCGGCGCGGGTGGCCCGCATGACCGAGTTCAGCGTGACGTTGAGGACGCGATCCCACTCGTCGTCGGTCATGTCGACCAGCGGGGTCTCGCCACCCAGTCCGGCGTTGTTGACCAAAACGTCGAGGCGGCCCATCTTTTCGACCGACCGGGCGATCAGCGCGTCGACCGCCTCGGTGGAGGTGACGTCGCAGACCACGGCCTCGACCCGACCCAGGCCGAGTTCGGCCAGCTGATCACGGGTCTCGTTCAGGCGCCGTTCGTGGTAGTCGGACACCACGACGTCGGCGCCTTCCAGCAGGGCGCGGCGCGCGGTCGACGAGCCGATGCCGGTACCAGCGGCGGCGGTCACCAGAACAACTTTGCCCTTGAGCAGGCCGTGGCCTTCGACCTCGTTGGGTGCTACCGAAAGATCCATCAGCCCTTAGCCTCTCGGGGTAGGCCGAGCACCCGCTCGGCGATGATGTTGCGCTGAATCTCGTTCGACCCGCCGTAGATGGTGTCCGACCGCGAGAACAGATACAGCCGCTGCCACTCGTCGAATTCACCCTCAGGCAGCGCCAGCCCGGCCGTTCCCTGCACGTCCATGGCGATCTCGCCGAGTTCGCGATGCCAGTTGGCCCACAACAACTTCGAAACGTTGTCTTGGCCCGGTTGCTCGACGTCCATGGTGGCCAGCGCATACGACCGCATGGCCTGCAGACCGGTCCAGGATTCGGTCAACCGCTGACGGATCAGCGGATCGTCGGCCGCGCCGGTGCGCTTGGCCAGTTCGACGAGGTTGGAATGCTCACGGGCATAGCGTATCTGCTGCCCGAGCGTGGACACGCCGCGCTCGAAGGTCAGCGTGCCCATCGCCACGCGCCAGCCGTCACCGGGCTGACCGACCACCAGCGAGGCGTCGGTCCGGGCATCGTCGAAGAACACCTCGTTGAACTCGGAGTCTCCGGTGAGCTGGATGATCGGGCGGATCTCGACGCCGGGCTGATCGAGCGGCACCAGCAGATAGGACAGGCCGGCGTGCCGCTTGGAGCCCTTCTCCGTCCGCGCCACCACGAAGCACCACTGCGCCCAGTGGGCCAGCGACGTCCACACCTTCTGGCCATTAATGTGCCACTGTTCACCCTCCGCATCGAGCTCGGCCGTCGTCGCCACGTTGGCCAGGTCACTGCCGGCGTTGGGCTCGGAGTAACCCTGGCTCCACAGCTCGGTGACGTCGAGGATCTTGGGCAGGAACCGCTGCTGCTGCTCGGGGGTGCCGTACTCGATGAGCGTCGGCCCGAGCAGCTCCTCGCCCAGGTGGTTGACCTTGTCCGGCGCGTTGGCGCGGGCGTACTCCTCGTAGAAGGCGACGCGGTGCGCAACCGACAGCCCGCGACCGCCGTGCTCGACGGGCCAACCGAGGCAGGTCAATCCCGCGGCGGCCAGATGCTGATTCCACGCGCGGCGCTCTTCGAAAGCTTCGTGCTCACGCCCCGGTCCACCTAGGCCCTTGAGCGCTGCGAATTCGCCTACGAGATTGTCTGCGAGCCACTGCCGGACCTCGGCCCGGAACTCCTGGACCTCTATCACCCCTGTAGGCTAACCTACCAAGCACTTGCTTTGTTAGGGGAGTCGATGGCCTGGGCACACCACCCGATTGCGGGGCAAGATCGTCGCACCGTGCCCGCGGTGCTCGACCGGGTTGCCGTGCAGTTTTCCGACCACGATGCGCTGGTCAGTCCTGACCGGCGTCTCACTTATTCGGAACTGCGCGCACAGGTGCGTCAGGCCGCGGCAGCGATGATCGATCTCGGTGTCGAACCCGGTGACCGGGTGGCGATCTGGTCGCCGAACACCTGGCACTGGGTGGTGGCGTGTCTGGCCACGCACTATGCGGGCGCGCAGATGGTGCCGCTCAACACCCGCTACACCGCCAGCGAGGCTGCCGACATCCTGGCCCGCACCGAGGCGCCGTTGCTGATCGCCTCCGGCGAGTTCCTCGGTGCAGACAAGACCGCAGAACTCGACCGCGCCGCCCTGCCCGCGTTGCGCCACATCGTGCGGGTACCGATCGAGAAAGACGACGGCACCTGGGACGAGTTCGTCGCCCGCGGCGACAACGACGGCGCCCTGGAGGCTGTCGACGCCCGCGCCGCGGCGGTGCAGCCCGACGATGTCTCCGACATCCTGTTCACCTCCGGCACCACCGGACGCAGCAAGGGCGTGCGATGTGCGCATCGACAGTCGTTGGACGGCTCGGCCGCGTGGGCCGAGTGCGGTCAGGTGACGAGCACCGACCGGTACCTGTGCATCAACCCGTTCTTCCACAACTTCGGCTACAAGGCCGGCATCCTGGCCTGCCTGCAGACCGGCGCCACGTTGTACCCGATGCTCACCTTCGACGCCGAGCAGACCCTCAAAACCATTGCCGAACAGCGCATCACCGTGCTTCCCGGCCCGCCGACCATATTCCAGACCCTGCTGGACCATCCGAAACGCGCTGACTACGACCTGTCGTCTCTGCGATTCTCGGTCACCGGCGCGGCCGTGGTGCCAGTGGTGCTGATCGAGCGGATGCAGTCCGAGCTCGACATCGACATCGTGCTGACCGCCTACGGGCTGACCGAGGCGGCCGGGTTCGGCACCATGTGCCGGGCCGACGACGACGCCGTGACGGTGGCCACCACCTGCGGCCGGCCGATCGCCGACTTCGAGCTGCGGCTGGACGATTCGGGCGAGGTACTGCTGCGTGGGCCGAACGTCATGCTCGGCTACCTCGACGATCCCGAGGCGACCGCGGCCGCCATCGACGCCGACGGCTGGCTGCACACCGGCGACATCGGCAAGCTCGACGAGCGCGGCAACCTGACCATCACCGACCGGCTCAAGGACATGTACATCTGCGGCGGGTTCAATGTGTACCCGGCCGAGATCGAGCAGGTGCTGGCCCGTCTGGACGGGGTGGCCGAGACCGCGGTGATCGGCGTTCCCGACGAGCGGCTCGGCGAAGTGGGCAAGGCCTTCGTCGTCCTCAAGCCCGGCTCCACGCTCGACGAGACCGCCGTGATCGCCCACACCCGTGAGCATCTGGCCAACTTCAAGGTGCCGCGGTCGGTGGAGTTCCTCGACGTGCTGCCGCGAAATCCCGGCGGCAAAGTGATCAAACCGGTGCTGCGCAGCAAAGGGACCCGAGAAGGGGTGCAATGGACCTGACATTCGATGAGGAGACCGAGGCCTTTCGGGCCGAGGTCCGCGAATTCCTGACGGCCAACCGGGATTCGTTCCCGACGAAGTCGTACGACACGCTCGAGGGTTTCGAGCAGCACCGTCGTTGGGACAAGGTGCTTTTCGACGCCGGGCTGTCGGTGATCGCCTGGCCCAAGGAATACGGCGGCCGCGACGCCACTCTGCTGCAGTGGGTGGTGTTCGAGGAGGAGTACTTCCACGCCGGCGCACCGGGGCGGGCCAGTGCCAACGGCACCGCCATGTTGGCCCCGACACTGTTCGCCCACGGCACCGAAGAGCAGCTGCAGCGGGTGCTGCCGAAAATGGCCAGCGGCGAGGAGATCTGGGCCCAGGCCTGGTCCGAGCCTGAGTCGGGCAGCGACCTGGCCTCGCTGCGTTCGACGGCGACCAAGGTTGACGGCGGCTGGAAACTCAACGGACAGAAGATCTGGAGCTCACGCGCCCCGTTCGGTGAGCGCGGCTTCGGCCTGTTCCGCTCGGACCCGGAGGCGCAGCGCCACAAGGGCCTGACCTACTTCATGTTCGACCTCAAGGCACCCGGCATCACCGTGCGGCCGATCGCCCAACTCGGCGGGGACACCGGATTCGGCGAGATCTTCCTCGACGACGTGTTCGTGCCCGACAACGACGTGATCGGCGGCGTGCACGAGGGCTGGCGCGCGGCGATGAGCACGTCGAGCAACGAGCGCGGCATGTCGCTGCGCAGCCCGGCCCGCTTCCTGGCACCGGCCGAGCGCCTGGTTTCGCTGTGGAAAGAAAACCCCGATCCGGTGTTCACTGACCGCGTCGCCGACGCCTGGATCAAGGCCCAGGCCTACCGGCTGCACACCTTCGGCACGGTGACCCGGCTGGCCAACGGCGGCGAGCTGGGCGCCGAGTCCTCGGTGACCAAGGTGTTCTGGTCCGATCTGGACGTCGCCCTCCACCAAACTGCGCTGGATCTGCAGGGCCCTGACGCCGAGCTCGCAGACAGCTGGACCGAAGGGCTGCTGTTTGCGCTTGGCGGCCCGATCTACGCCGGCACCAACGAGATTCAGCGCAACATCATTGCCGAGCGCCTTCTTGGCCTGCCCCGGGAGCCGAAGTGAACACCCGAGGACGACCGCGAGTGAGGATCGCAGCGAGGAACGAGCGAGGACCGGAGCGAGTGGGAGCCGAGGCATGAACTTCGAGATCGACGAACAGCAGCGGGACTTCGCGGCCAGCATCGACGCCGCGCTGGGCGCTGCCGACGTACCGGCCGCCGTGCGCGCCTGGGGTGACGGCGACACCGCCCCCGGCCGCAAAGTATGGGCACAGTTGACCGACCTTGGGGTGACCGCGCTGCTGGTGCCCGAGAAGTTCGACGGCATCGAAGCCAGCCCCGTCGACCTCGCCGTCGCCATGGAGCGGTTGGGTTACTGGGCCGTGCCCGGACCGGTGACCGAGTCGATCGCCGTGGCTCCGATTCTCCTGGCGAACGATGAAAGATCGGCACAACTTGCCTCGGGTGAGTTGATCGCCACCGTCGCCATGCCTCCCCAGGCGCCACGGGCCGTCAACGCCGATTTTGCCGGGTTGACGCTGCTGGCCGCCGACGGACAGGTCGGCGACGCCAGCATTGACGTTCAGGCCGGGGCTGCTCACGATTCCGTCGACCCCACCCGAAAGCTGTTCGACGTCACCGCATCCGGCGACACCCAGTCGGCAGACACCGCACGGGCCTACGAGTTCGGCGTGCTGGCCACCGCCGCCCAACTGGTGGGCGCCGGGCAGGCGATGCTCGATCAGTCCGTCGAGTACGCCAAGCAGCGGTCTCAGTTCGGCCGGATCATCGGCTCCTACCAGGCCATCAAGCACAAGCTGGCCGACGTGCACATCGCTGTCGAGCTGGCCCGCCCCCTGGTCTACGGAGCGGCACTGTCGTTGGCCGAGGGTTCGCCAGACACCGCCCGCGATGTGAGCGCCGCCAAGGTGGCTGCCGCCGACGCTGCCTTGCTCTCCGCCCGTTCGGCGCTGCAGACCCACGGCGCCATCGGATTCACCCAGGAACACGACTTGTCCCTGTCACTGCTGCGCGTGCAGGCGTTGCGCAGTGCCTGGGGCGATCCGACCACGCACCGCCGTCGACTGTTGGAGGCCCTCTCGTGAGTGAAGAACGGCAACTGCTGCGCGAAACCGTCGCCGCCCTCGTTGACAAGCACGCCTCCCCCGAGGCCGTGCGCACGGCGATGGAATCCGAACGTGGTTACGACGAGAAACTGTGGACCCTGTTGTGTGAGCAGGTCGGCGCGGCCGCCCTGGTGGTTCCCGAGGAACTCGGCGGCGCCGGAGGCGAACTCGCCGACGCCGCAGTGGTTCTCGAAGAGCTCGGCAAAGCCCTGGTGCCCACCCCCCTGCTGGGCACCACGCTCGCCGAGCTGGCCCTGCTTGCGGTCGAGGTGCACGAGCCGCTCGAAGAGTTGGCCGAAGGCACGTCCATCGGCACCGTCGCCTTCGATCCCGAATACGTGATCAACGGTGACGTGGCCGATATCGTCATCGGCGCTGACGGGGAAAACCTCACGCGCTGGACCACATTCACCGCCACGCCCAAGACCACCATGGATCTGACCCGTCGGCTGTCCGCGGTGATCCCCGGCGACACCGTCGTCCTCGGCGCCGACCCCGGCCTGGCCGACACCGCGGCCCTGCTGATGGCCGCCGAACAGATCGGTGCCGCATCACGCTGCCTGGACCTCACCGTCGCCTACACCAAGGACCGGGTGCAGTTCGGCCGCGCCATCGGCAGCTTCCAGGCGCTCAAGCACCGGATGGCCGACCTGTACGTCAAGGTGTCCGCCGCACGCGCCGTCATCAACGACGCCATCGCGGCCCCGTCACCGGCCACGGCGTCGCTGGCCCGCTACTTCGCCAGCGAGGCCCTGTCCGCGGTGACCGCCGAGGCCATCCAGATGCACGGCGGCATCGCGATCACCTGGGAAAGCGACATCCAGCTGTACTTCAAGCGCGCTCACGGCAGCGCGCAGCTGTTGGGACCGCCGCGCGAGCATCTGCGCCGGCTCGAAGCCGAAGTGTTCTAGCCTGCAGGACATGGTCGACGTCGCACTGCGAGCCGGGATCCCGCCGTTTCACGTCATGGACGTGTGGCTGGCCGCCGACGAACGCCAACGCTCGCACGGCGACCTCGTCAACCTCTCGGCCGGGCAGCCCAGCGCCGGGGCACCGACGGCGGTACGCGACGCCGCCGTCGCTGCGCTGAATCAGGGTTCGCTCGGTTACACCGTCGCGCTCGGTCTCCCCGAGCTGCGCGCCGAGATCGCCGCGTCGTACCGAAAGTACGGCGTCGACGTCAGCGTCGACGAGGTGGTGCTCACCACCGGCTCCTCCGGCGGGTTCCTGCTGACATTCCTGGCCTGCTTCGACGTCGGTGATCGCGTGGCGATCGCCAGCCCCGGCTACCCCTGTTACCGCAACATCCTGACCGCGCTCGGCTGCGAGGTCATCGAGATGCCGTGCGGCCCCGAAACCCGATTCCAACCGACGGTCGCGATGCTCGAGGCGCTCGATCCCCCGGTCGCCGGCGTCATCGTCGCCAGTCCGGCCAACCCGACCGGCACCGTCATCCCGCCCGAGGAATTGGCCGCGATCGCTCGCTGGTGTGACGAGACCGGCGTGCGCCTGATCAGCGACGAGGTGTACCACGGTCTGGTCTATCCCGGCGCCCCGGCGACCAGCTGCGCGTGGGAGACCTCACGGAATGCCGTGGTGGTCAACAGTTTCTCGAAGTACTTCGCGATGACGGGCTGGCGGTTGGGGTGGCTGCTGGTGCCCACCGAGTTACAGCGGGCCGTCGACCGGCTCACGGGCAACTTCACCATCTGTCCGCCGGCGCTGGCCCAGCATGCCGCGGTGGCCGCGTTCTCGCCGGAGTCACTGGCCGAGGCCGACGGTCTGCTGTCGCACTACGCCGAGAACCGCACATTGCTGCTCGATGGGTTGCGTGGCATCGGCATCGATCGGCTCGCCCCGACCGATGGTGCCTTCTACGTCTACGCCGATGTCAGCGATCACACCGACGATTCGCTGGCCTGGTGTTCGAAACTGTTGGCCGACACCGGCGTTGCCATCGCTCCGGGCATCGACTTCGACACCGTGCGTGGCGGCTCCTATGTGCGACTGTCGTTTGCCGGGCCGACGAGCGACATCGACGAGGCGCTGCGCCGCATCGGGTCGTGGCTTCCTACGTCGACTTCGCGGTGACGCCACCTTCGACGGCTTCTACGTCGGCGGCATCGACGTCGGCCAGATCCACGCCCTTGGTCTCCCGGGCGAACGCCAACGCCACGAGGGTGACGGCCGCGGCGCCGGCCAGATAGATCGCAATCGGTACCGACGAGTGGAACTCGGCCAACAGGCGCACCGCGATGACCGGCGCAAGTGATCCCGCGACAATGGCCGTCACCTGATAGCCAAGGGAGACACCGGAATATCGCATCCGGGTGGGGAACATCTCCGACATCAACGCCGGCTGCGGGGCGTACATGAAGGCGTGGAAGACCAGGCCGAGCACGATCGCCGACAGGATGACGACATTGTCGTGACTGTCCATCATCGGGAAGGCGAAGAACCCCCACGCCCCGGTGCCGAGCACACCGACGAGATATACCGGTCGACGCCCGAAGCGGTCGGACAGCGCGCCGACGAGCGGGATGGCCACAAGATGCACCGCGTGTGCGACCAGCAACCACAGCAGGATCGAGTCGGTGTCGGCGTGCGCGTGCACCTTCAGATAGGTGATGGAGAACGTGACCACCAGGTAGTACATGATGTTCTCCGCAAACCGCAGCCCCATCGCGGTCAGGACGCCGCGCGGATACCGGCGCAACACCTCGACGGCACTGAACGACGACGCCTTGATCTGCTCGGCTTCCCGTTGTGCCACAACGAAGATCGGGGCGTCGGTGACCTGGGTCCGGATGTAGTACCCGATCAGCACGACCACGGCCGAGAGCCAGAACGCCACCCGCCAACCCCAGGACAGGAAGTCCGCGTCGGACAACGTTGCGGTCAGCGCCAACAGCACGACGGTGGCCAGCATGTTGCCGACCGGCACACCGGCCTGTGGCCAACTGGCCCAAAAACCGCGGCTGCGGTTCGGGCTGTGTTCGGCGACCAGGAGCACCGCCCCGCCCCATTCACCGCCGACCGCGAAACCCTGCAAAAAGCGCAGTACCACCAGCAGGGCGGGCGCCCAATAGCCGATCTGGTCGTACGTCGGCAGGCATCCCATCAAGAACGTGGCGACGCCGACCAGCAGTAACGAGAACTGCAGCAATTTCTTGCGGCCGTACTTGTCGCCGAAGTGCCCGAACACGATGCCGCCCAACGGGCGTGCGACGAAACCTACCGCGTAGGTGAGGAACGCGGCCAGGATCGCGTCGAGCTCGCTACCGATCCCGGGGAAGAACACCTTGCTGAACACCAGGGTGGCGGCAGTGCCGTACAGGAAGAACTCGTACCACTCCACCACCGTGCCGGCCATCGACGCGGCGACGACACGGCCCAGCCCCGAGGGCCGGTACGCAGACTCACTTTCAGGCATGCGTCAGTGTGGCACCGGTCGCGTCCTGAACATCGTCGAAAGTGAGATCCGGTGCGGTTTCGACCAGTGTCAAGGTGCCGTCTCCGGTGACGTCAATGACCGCAAGGTCGGTGATGATGCGATGCACGACCCGTTCGCCGGTCAACGGCAGCGTGCAACTCTCGACGATCTTCGGCTGTCCGGACTTGTCGACGTGTTCCATCAACACGATGACGCGCCCGGCACCGTGCACGAGGTCCATCGCGCCGCCCATGCCCTTGACCATCTTGCCCGGCACCATCCAGTTCGCCAGGTCGCCGAACCGCGAAACCTGCATGCCGCCCAGCACCGCGACGTCGATGTGGCTGCCGCGAATCATCCCGAAGGACAACGCCGAATCGAAGAATGCGGCACCCGGGAGTATGGTCACCGTCTCTTTGCCGGCGTTTATCAGGTTGGCGTCGATCTCGTCGGCGGTTGGGTATGGGCCGGTGCCCAGGATCCCGTTCTCCGAGTGCAACGTCACGTGCACATCGCGGTCGAGGTATCCGGGAATGAGCGTGGGCAGACCGATGCCGAGGTTGACGTACTGCCCGTCGGACAGTTCCTGTGCCGCACGGGCGGCCATCTGTGACCTGGTCCAGCCCTTGGTGATCACCGAATCTGTCATGCCGACACCTCCTCGCGCACGGTGCGCTTCTCGATCCGTTGTTCCTGCGGCCCCGTCTCGACGATGCGCTGCACGAAGACACCGGGGAGGTGGACCTGCTCGGGGTCCAATTCACCTGGCTCGACCAGCTTTTCGACCTCGGCGATGGTGATCCGGCCGGCCATCGCGACCAACGGGTTGAAGTTCATCGCGGTCTTGTCGAACACCAGGTTGCCCTGGGTGTCCCCCACGGCGGCGTGTACCAGGGCGAAATCGGCGTGGATGCCGGTCTCCAGCACGTAGCGACGCCCGTCGAACTCGCGGGTCTCCTTGGGGGGTGAGGCGACGGCGACCGAACCGTCGGCCGCGTAGCGCCAGGGCAACCCGCCGTCGGCGACCAACGTGCCCACCCCGGCCGGGGTGTAGAACGCCGGGATTCCGGCCCCGCCGGCTCGCAGCCGCTCGGCGAGCGTGCCCTGCGGCGTCAGCTCAACCTCGAGCTCGCCGGCCAGGTACTGCCGGGCGAACTCCTTGTTCTCTCCCACATAGGAGGCGGTGACGCGGCTGATGCGGCCCAGCCCCAGCAGCACGCCGAGACCCACACCGTCGACGCCGCAATTGTTGGAGTACACCGAAAGGTTCCCGACTCCGGCGTCGGCCACGGCCTGGATCAGGCCGTCGGGGATGCCGCAGAGTCCGAATCCGCCAACGGCCAGCGAGGCGCCGTCACCGATGTCGGCAACCGCCTCGCGGACGTCAACCACCTGCTTACCGGCCATACTCGATGCTCCTGCGTCTGTTCAGTGGATGACTTGTCCAGGCGAGGACACCATCAATCAGCTGGTGAGCGCAAGACTTGGCGGCCCATCGGCGCCGTTCTGTCCGCTGAGGTGACACCGGGCCGCTCTGGCGTCCATTCAGTGGACGCTAGAGTCGGGACTGTGGCTGAAGGTGAATCCGGCACTCCGGTGATCACGCGGGCTGCGACGATCCTGCGCGCGCTCGCCGACGCCCGCTCCGACGGCGTCACCACGACCGAGGTCGCCCGGGCGACGAACATGCCGCGAGCGACCGCACACCGCATGCTCACCGCGCTGGCCGGCGAAGGCCTCGTCGACCGGGCGCCCGACACCGGGCTGTGGTTCCTCGGTCCGGAGGTGTACCTGCTCGGCTCGGTGGCCGCAGCGCGGTACGACGCGGCCCCGCTGGCCACCGATATCCTGCGAGCGCTGGCGCGTGACACCGGCGAGAGTGCGTTTCTGTCTGCGCGTCGCGGCGACGAATCCATCTGCGTGAGCGCCGAGGAAGGCAGCTTCCCGCTGCGCTCCCACGTCCTGCATCCGGGCAAACGGTTTCCGCTCGGCGTCGCCTCGGCGGGAATCGTGATGCTGGCGCACCTGCCGGACCCGGAGATCACTGCCTACCTCGATCGCGTTGACCTGACCGCGGAGTGGGGCGAGACGCACTCCGCTGCCCAACTTCGCCGCCGCATCCAGCAGACGAGGATCAAGGGCTACGCGGTCAACCCGGGTTTGATCGTCGAAGGCAGTTGGGGTATCGGCGCGGCGGTGTTCAACGAGCTCGGTCAGCCGATGTGGGCGCTGAGCCTGACCGGTGTGGAGATGCGTTTCGGAGCGCAACGTCAGGCCGCCCTCGGGGAAGCGCTGCTGCTGGCCGCACATACACTCGGTCAGCGGCTCAAGCGCAAACGGTAGCCGGCCGACTGCCGGTCCCGCGGGCCTCGGTGGGTCTCGGTTGGGTGCGCGAGGGCGCGGGATATCCGATGTGCCCGCCTATTAGCGACTTCTCAGCGACAATCGCC
>NZ_LZJD01000183.1:0-670 GCF_001666875.1 Mycobacterium sp. E802 | reverse complement strand
CGCCACCACATCCAGCACGTGCTCGCGGGTGGCGCCGTTGGTGGTGGCGACGTCGATGACGGTGGGTGCGTTGGCGGTCAGGGTGCCTGTCTTGTCCAGCGCGATCGTGCGGACCGCGCCCAGGGCTTCCAGCGCCGCCCCGCCCTTGACCAAGACACCGAGCTTGCTAGCCGCGCCGATCGCGGCGACCACCGTGACCGGCACCGAGATCGCCAGCGCGCAAGGAGAGGCCGCCACCAACACCACCAGGGCACGTTCGATCCACACCAGCGGATCGCCCAACACGCTGCCGATGGCGGCGATGAGGACCGCGGCGATCATGATCGCGGGGACCAGGGGTTTGGCGATGCGGTCGGCCAGGCGCTGGGCTTCGCCCTTGCGGGACTGCTCGGCCTCCACGATCGCCACGATGCGGGCCAACGAGTTGTCAGCAGCAGTGGACGTGACCTCAACCTCCAGCACGCTGGTGCCGTTGATCGACCCGGCGAACACCTCATCACCGGGCCCGGCCTCTACCGGCACGGATTCGCCGGTGATGGCCGAAACATCCAGCGCCGTGCGCCCCGACACGATCGTGCCGTCGGTGGCGACGCGTTCGCCGGGTCGATCAACGGCACCAGCGTGCTGGAGGTTGAGGTCACGTCCACTGCTGCTGACAACTCGTTGGCCC
>NZ_LZJD01000182.1:0-7869 GCF_001666875.1 Mycobacterium sp. E802 | reverse complement strand
CCATCGTGTCCGACCTCATCATCCTCGGGATCGGTCGCGCGGCGGCAGAGCAAGTGCCCTACACCGGAGGCGGCGGCTTCGGCGGTGGCGGCGGTGGTTCGCGCCAGGCCGAGCCCAAGGACGATCCGTGGGGCAGTGCACCGGCGTCGGGCTCCTTCAGCGGGGCCGACGACGAGCCGCCGTTCTGATCAACAACGAAAATTTTTGCAAGGAAGAGATAACCAATGGCCAAGTCCACAAAGCGACGGCCGGCACCGGAAAAGCCGGTCAAGACTCGTAAGTGCGTGTTCTGCTCCAAGAAGGGTAAGGGGCAGGTCATCGACTACAAGGACACCGCGCTGCTGCGCACCTACATCAGCGAGCGCGGCAAGATCCGTGCCCGTCGGGTGACCGGCAACTGCGTCCAGCACCAGCGCGATGTCGCCATCGCCGTGAAGAATGCCCGCGAGGTGGCTCTGCTGCCGTTCGGCTCGTCGACGCGGTAGGGGATAGACCAATGAAGCTGATTCTCACTGCTGAGGTGGAGCACCTGGGTGTCGCTGGCGACGCCGTCGAGGTGAAGGACGGCTACGGCCGTAACTACCTGCTGCCCCGCGGGCTGGCCATCGTGGCCTCCCGTGGTGCTGAGCGCCAGGCCGAGGAGATCCGCCGGGCGCGCGAGGCCAAGTCGATCCGCGGCGTCGAGCACGCCAACGAGCTCAAGACCGCGCTCGAGAACCTCGGCGAGGTTTCGCTGCCGGTGCACGCCGCAGCCGATACCGGCAAGCTGTTCGGTTCGGTTACCGCCGCTGACGTCGTGGCTGTGATCAAGAAGGCCGGCGGCCCCAACTTGGACAAGCGCACCGTGCAGCTGCCCAAGGCGCATATCAAGTCGGTCGGTACGCACCCGATCACCGTGAAGCTGCACACCGGGGTGGAAGCCAAGGTGTCGCTCAACGTCATCGCGGAGTAGCCCCGTAGCGGAGTAGTTCCGCCAGCACTCAATCGCCCGGGTGGGGACCTGAAGAGGTTTCCACCCGGGCGTTGCTGTATCTCTGGCGAACCGGTGACGCCGGAATCCGGACAGCGAAGCTCACTCGGTGTTAACCGGCATGGTCCCTGCGGGCAACACAACACGCCCGAGACGGCAACCCGGCACGACACGCCGAAGAACTTCCCATACACAATTACTCACCGCGCCTCTGCCATCCTGACCAGCGAAAACATCAGAAGGTCCGGGATTGATCCACAGGTTCTCCCCAGGGCCTCAACACCGTGACCGACCTCTATCCCCATGCCATCCACAGGTCGATCCACAGGGGTGGTTCCGGGGGCGCTCAGCAACGTCTACCGTGGTGCGTCGCACCGCCGTCAAAAACTTGTCGGCGGAGTGTTTTACAGTTGCAGTACCGATTCGAATACACGTTCGAGCAGCCGGGAGGCGGTCTCGGAAGGGGGTGGGAGTCCGTGGCGGTTGTGGACGACCTGGGGCATCCGGATTCGGAGATGGATGGCCCTCCACCTGGGGAGGATTTCGGCCGGCAGCCGCCGCAGGACATGGCGGCCGAGCAAGCCGTTCTCGGCGGCATGATGTTGAGCAAGGATGCGATCGCCGATGTGCTCGAGCGGCTGCGTCCCGGTGACTTCTACCGCCCCGCCCACCAGAACGTCTACGACGCGATCCTCGACCTCTACGGCCGGGGCGAGCCGGCCGATGCCGTCACCGTCGCCGCCGAGCTGGACCGTCGCGGGTTGTTGCGCCGCATCGGCGGCGCCCCGTATCTGCACACCCTGATCTCCACGGTGCCCACGGCTGCCAATGCCGGGTTCTACGCCGCCATCGTCGCCGACAAGTCGCTGTTGCGCCGGTTGGTGGAGGCGGGCACCCGGGTGGTGCAGTACGGCTACGCCGGGGCCGACGGCGCCGACGTCAGCGATGTGGTGGATCGGGCCCAGGCCGAGATCTACGACGTCACCGAGCGGCGCGCCTCCGAGGACTTCGTCCCCCTCGAAGATCTGCTGCAGCCCACGATGGATGAGATCGACGCGATCGCCTCGCAGGGCGGCATCGCGCGCGGTGTGCCCACCGGGTTCACCGAACTCGACGAGATCACCAACGGCCTGCATGCCGGGCAGATGATCATCATCGCGGCGCGGCCGGGTGTCGGGAAGGCACTGGCGCTCGAGACTCCGCTGCCGACTCCCAGCGGCTGGACCACGATGGGTGACGTCGCCGTGGGTGATCACCTCATCGGTGCCGACGGTGAGCCCACCCGGATCGTCGCGGCCACCGAGGTCATGCTCGGCCGCCCGTGCTACGAGGTCGAATTCTCGGACGGCACAACGATCGTCGCGGACGCCCAGCACCAGTGGCCGACGGGCGACGGAATCCGGACCACCACGCAGCTGCGCCCGGGCGTGCATGCCATCGCTGCCCCGAGTTCCGGCGGAGGCGCCGCGGTGCTGGCGCCGGTCTGTCAGGTCGCCGCGGTGCGACGGCTCCCCAGTGTGCCGGTGCGGTGCGTCGAGGTGGACAACGCCGCGCATCTGTACCTGGCCGGTCCGGCGATGGTGCCGACACACAACTCCACCCTGGGCTTGGACTTCATGCGGTCCTGCTCGATCAAGCACCGGATGGCCAGCGTCATCTTCTCGCTGGAAATGAGCAAGTCCGAGATCGTCATGCGGCTGCTCTCGGCCGAGGCGAAAATCAAACTGGGCGATATGCGTTCGGGCCGCATGAGCGACGACGACTGGACCAAGCTGGCTCGCCGGATGAGTGAGATCAGCGAGGCGCCGCTCTACATCGACGACTCGCCGAACCTCACCATGATGGAGATCCGGGCCAAAGGCCGACGGCTGGCCCAGAAGGCCGACCTGCGGCTGGTGGTTGTCGACTACATGCAGCTGATGAGCTCAGGCAAGAAGTACGAGTCACGTCAGCAAGAAGTTTCGGACTTCTCCCGAAGCCTCAAGCTGATGGCCAAGGAGCTCAACGTTCCCGTGGTGGCGATCAGCCAGCTGAACCGTGGTCCCGAGCAGCGCACCGACAAACGACCCCAGGTCTCCGACCTCCGTGAGTCGGGCTGCCTGACCGCGAATACCCGAATCCTGCGCGCCGACACCGGCGCTGAGGTGACCTTCGGCGAGTTGATGGCAACGGGTGAGCGGCCGCTGGTGTGGTCGCTCGATGAGCGCAAGCGCATGGTGGCCCGACCGATGACCAACGTGTTCTACAGCGGCCACAAAGAGGTGTTCAAGGTCCGGCTTGCGTCGGGCCGCGAGGTCGAAGCCACGGCAAACCATCCCTTCATGACGTTGGACGGCTGGGTTTCGTTGGGGGATCTGACAGTTGGTGCCCGCGTCGCGGCGCCGCGGACAGTGCCCGAACCGGTGCAGACCGAGCGGATGGACGAGTCCGAGATCGTCATGCTGGCGCACATGATCGGCGACGGTTCGTGTGTGAAGCGTCAGCCGATCCGGTATGCCTCGGTTGATGAGGAGAACCTGACTGCTGTCGCAGCGGCTGCGACCCATTTCGGGATCACCGCGGTAAGGGACGAGTACGCGGCGGCTCGGGTGACGACGCTGCGTATGCCGGCGCCGTATCGGCTGACCCACGGTAAGCGCAACCCGATTGCGGCCTGGCTGGACAAGCTGGGGCTCTTTGGTCTGCGTAGCTATGAGAAGTTCGTGCCCAAGCCGGTTTTCGCGCTGCCCAACGATCAGGTGGCGTTGTTCCTTCGGCACCTGTGGGCGACAGACGGCTCGGTTCGCTGGGACGCCAAGGTTGGACAGGGCCGGATCTACTACGCCACCACCAGCCGGCAGTTGGCCGACGATGTGATGCAGTTGCTGCTGCGGGTCGGAGTGGCTGCGCGGATCAAGCGCGCTAAGAAGACGGGATACCGGGACTGCTGGCACGTGCTGATCTACGGCGCGGAGAACCAGCGACGGTTCCTCACCGACGTTGGTGTGCACGGTGGTCGCGGTGTGCTGGCGCGTGATGTGCTGAGCCACCTGACCGCCATCAGCTGCAACACCAATCTCGACACCGTGCCCAAAGCGGTGTGGCAGCAGGTGAAGTCGGCGATGACGCGTGAGGGTATCTCGCACCGTCAGTTCGCGGCAGCGATGGGGACGCAGTTCTGCGGTTCGGCATTGTGGAAGCACTCACCGAGTCGGGACCGGTTACGCAAAGCCGCGCACCTGCTCAACGATGAGACGCTGCACGACCTCGCTACCAACGATGTGTTCTGGGACGAGATCGCCGAGATCACGAGCATCGGGGAGCACGACGTCTACGACGGAACCGTAAGCGGCACACACAATTTCATCGCTAATTTAGTTAGCTTGCATAACAGCCTGGAACAGGATGCGGATATGGTCATGCTGTTGCACCGGCCTGACGCCATCGACCGTGAAGACCCCCGCGGCGGTGAAGCCGACATCATCCTGGGCAAGCACCGTAACGGCCCGACCGCGAATATCACTGTGGCACACCAGCTCCACTTCTCGCGGTTTACGAATATGGCGCGGTAGCCAGGTTTCGTTCAGCTGATCCTGCTGGGATGTTGTGGGATAGCTGTCGTCCTGGTGGACAGATCCCGCAGGCGCCAGCGGCAACGCGATGTGCTTGCCCTGGAGGAAATCGCTACTCGCTGGCTGCGCGAAGACGATCCGATTACTGCCATTCTCGCCGAACGGATCGGCGATCCCGAACCGTGCACCTCACAGTTCGCCCAAATCGACACGTCATGGCCGGCCAACGTCCTTCGCGACCTCGTCGCGAGCTGCACCAGGTCGGTCGAGATTCTTGATGACTGGCGACAGATTGCGCGCCGCGCCGGAACACCGGACGCTATCGCCTCTGTTGAGTGGTTGTCCGATTACCGTGGTGCGCTGCTCACAGCGGCGAGCGCGGCGCTTGCCCAGGCCGAGCAGCACGAGGCTGAACATGAACGCGCGCAACGTGATCGCGTTGAGGCTGAACGTGCCGAACGTGAACGCCAACAGCAACGAGACGAAGCCGACATCCAGCGGTTGATGGATGACATTCGACGTGAACGTGGTGCGCAGTGAACGATGTCGACGACACGTGGCGGAGTGGGGGATTGCTGGACGAGGCGCAGCGGCGATTGGATGCCGAATCCGGAGGTGAGCGGGGCGGGGCATCTGTCCGGCAGGAATCTGGAGGTGAACTTTCGGAGCCGACCATTGCGAGCGACCGTCTGGGGCGGCTACGCGCCGAAGCGATACGGCGAGTCGTCGCCCAAGAGGTCAAGCACCGCTAAGGCCAAATCCTGCACGAGTTGGTCAGCGATGGCACATTTTTCACCCTGATGAACCGCGTCGGACTTACCTGCACCGAAACCACAATCCGCACCAACGACAATCACACAACCACCCAGGTCACGACGGTGACCGCGCCGAGTCTGATCGGTGTCGCGGTGACTAAGAGCGGGTTAGAGCTCACTTTCGCCGGTGTGCTGGGGCAAGGACTCGACAACTGGACCGCCGCGCGCTCCGCCCTGCGGAGCACCTTCGCCGCGCCGCTGCTCACCATCAGCGAAACGCGCAGCGGTCAATTCGTTACCAAGCTTAATGATCAAATCACGCCGACATGACCGCTCAGAGCTCAACGCCGGGGGCCCGTTCACCGTGACGCGGTAGGTGTCTGGGGCTATCGAACGAATGCACCCCTTGATGATATGGCCGCTGGGAAGCGGCGGCTCGCTCAAAGCCATGCGCCGCGAGAAGGTCGCCATCACCATCAGCCGCATGCCCCTCGGCTGACGACCGGTGCGTATGCCTCGCGGGGAATGGAACCGCCAGACCTCCCAAGACTAAGCCTCCCTTCGCCTCTGCGGAAACAAGCAATCCCACCCGACAACAGCTCGGTCCGCTGCGTGTGTGCATCGAATCGGCAGGGCGCCGGTATCAGTGGACGAAGAGCAACGGAATAATTGGTGGAGGTGCTCTGTGCACTCGTCGGCTTCCCGTCGTCGTAAACGCCCGGATAGGCGAAATATCTTGCGTGGTAACGTAACCCCGCAGTTGGCGCAGGTATACGTGTGAATGGAAGGGTCGATATTCCTGCCGCCGGGGTGAAATTGCGCGTAACGATCAGTCGGCGAGATGAGGCGTGACTTATGACGGCGGAAGTGGTCGACCAAGGTTTCTTCCGAAATGTGTTGGGTAGATTCTGCACGGGGATCACCGTGGTTACTACCGTCGATCAGGGCACACCGGTTGGGTTCACGTGCCAGTCGTTCGCGGCGTTGTCGCTGGATCCGCCACTGGTCCTTTTTTGCCCCACGAAGCGATCCGGCGCCTGGCACGCCATTCATGCAAGTGGACACTTCTGCATCAATGTCCTGAGTGAGAAGCAAGAGAACGTATCAGCCAAGTTTGGGTCTCGCACACCTGACAAGTTTGGCGGAATCCAGTGGCGCCCGTCGAGGTCGGGATCGCCAATTCTTGCTGATGCGTTGGCGTTCATCGACTGCACGGTGTATGCCGTACACGAGGGCGGAGACCACTTCGTCGTGTACGGTGCCGTGCAGGAATTGTGGGAGTCCGGCGAATCGGATGTACGTCCATTGCTGTTCTACCGGGGCGCGTATGCGGGTATCGACCGCACGGCAAGTGCCGTGGCCGCGATGCGGACCGATGCACAAGCTGTTACCACGGCGAATGTCGCAGACGGTTGGATATAACCCCTGGAAAGGGTCGTCCGCTGAAGGGTTGAAGTCCAAATCGCGTGTCGGAGACGGCGCAGTCAGTTGCGCCGTGGACACCAGTCATCGCATAGCGGAGCCCAACACGCCGCCTGCGTAACCTACTTCGTAGTAACATCGGCACGATCAGTCGCTTCGGGTGAATGGGGAGCCACGATTGAGCGGAAAAGCAGCGTCAGGCAGCTCAGACGGTGAAGGTTCCGAGCTCTCGGTCAAGCTGAACAAGCTTTTCGCCACATTGTGGAACCCGGCCGATGGGCCGTCGTCAAACGTTAGCGCAGCGCTGGCGATTACCCGCAAGACGGGCGTCTCGATCAGCTCGGCGTACCTCTGGCAGTTGCGCACCGGAGCGCGGGTGAATCCGACCGTGCAGCATCTTAGGGCGATCGCCGAGTTCTTCGGTGTAGCGCCCTCTTTTCTGATCGACCCAGGATCTGATCCAAAGATCGATCTCCACCTTCAGACCTTGCACGTACTGCGCGACAAGCACGTTCGAGACCTCGCAGTGCGCGCATCAGGACTCACTCCGCAGGCGCTCACCAGTCTGGCCGCTATGGCTGATCTCGCGCGTCAGATTGAGAGGTTGCCCCCGGCCGCCAGCTGGGTCGATAGTGACCGCTAGGTGTAGCAGCTAGGTAGCTAACTGTGTGCCGCGGCGTCGTGGGTTGCTTGGCTTTGCGACCACCAGAGGTGTATGAGCAGGTCATCTGTCGGGGAAATGTTTCGCTGGCCTGCCGCAACAACGCGCCAGGGGCGCGGTCGGAGGGATAACCTGGGCCAGGCGGCTTTTGGGCCGCATCGCCGGTCATGGTGAGACCCGAGTTGGGTCACTTCGGCCTGTTTTCGAGAGCGGCGGCGCGTTGACCTGCGGTGATGCCTTAGCTTAGTGCACCCGCTAGGCACTAATTTGGATCAGTAGGCTGCCTGGATGGTCTGGATTCGGCGAGTGCGCACGGCCTCGGGCGCGACGGCAGTCCAGATCGCCGAATCCGTGGACGGGCGCCGCCGGATTGTTCGTCATGTGGGCTCTGCGCGTGATGACGCCGAGTCGGGTCTGCTCATCGAGGAGGCCCGCCGGCTGCTGGCCGATGACACCCAGGGCGAGTTAGATCTGGGGATCACCCCGAAAGCCGTTCGGGCCCATATGGTT
>NZ_LZJD01000181.1:0-1105 GCF_001666875.1 Mycobacterium sp. E802 | reverse complement strand
CCAGGACGGCCCGTCAAACACCCACGGAAACGTCAGTAGAGCCACCTTTTCGCCCGAAAAGGTACGGGTTTGTGTCTTTTCGCGGGAGATCAGGCGGCGCGGTGAAACGCGCGGTAGATCCGTGCGCACAGCTCAGCCGGGTGGCGGCGCACATCGTCGACGACCGCGGGAATGCTGGTCCATCCGGCCTCGTGCAGCCGTGCGGATTTCATCCGATCATGCTTGAACGCTTCAGGATTCGCGTGCCAGTCGACGCTGTCGTATTCCGCCACCACCCAATGTTCCGGCCAGGCGAAGTCCACCCGCCACAGCTTTCCGTGTAGATCCCTGATCTCGTATTGCAGCTCCGGTGGGGGCAGGCCCCAATCGAGGAAAACCAGCCGCATCTCTGATTCCATCGGCGATTCGGACCTGGGATCTGCCAACGGCAACAGCTCACGCACTTTGACGATGCCCCGACGACCGTGCTGCTCCTTCACTGCACTCTCGAGTTCGGCCATCGTGCAGGTCTGGCTCCGCAGCGCGGCGTCAAGCGTCGCCAGCGCGCGTGGACGCCTGAGCGTCCTGGCCAGTTCGATCGCCGTCCATGCCGGAGCGGTCAGCAGCCGGCCGTCGACCTTCTTGAGTGGCGCGCCAATTCGCTGGTGCACCATCAGGTTCGGTGACGGACGCATGCGCACGCCCGGGTCGAGGATATGAACGCGGTCATCAGGTTCGGTGTCAAAGCCATAGATCTGCGCAGCGGTGTTCATGCAGGCGACGATCGGCAGGCCCGCCACCAGATCGAGCGCACGAAGGCGGCACGCCATGTCCGGCGGGCGGGGCGAATACACCCCGTGCCAGACCCGGAACAACGTGCCGGCCCGCACGCGGTTGGTGAGGGTTCGCTCGTTGATCGCGGCGAGCAACTGCCGCGTCGTGGCGACTCCGCCGTGGACAGCGAACACCTCATCGACCCCCATGGCGTTCGATGCTGACGGGAACCGCGCATTACCGCCAGCATCCGCCCATTTGCCCTGTGGATAACTCCGCGAAAAGACACAAACCCGTACCTTTTCGGGCGAAAAGGTACGGGTTTGTGTCTGTTCGGCAGAGGGACGTTACT
>NZ_LZJD01000180.1:0-51216 GCF_001666875.1 Mycobacterium sp. E802 | reverse complement strand
CGGGATCACGCGGTTTGAACGCCCCGAACATGCTGCTGTCAGGTTCGCTTGCCGATGCTACCGCCTCGAAGCCGTCGTCGTTACGGTGCGCGCCACCGTTGCGGTGACGACCGTTGACCTCGCCGGCGGGAGCTCCGACGGCTTCGGCGACGCCACCGGGCACCAGGCGGGCACCCGGCGTACGCATCGGCAGGCCTTCCTCGGTGTGTTGCTCGACGGGCGCATCCTGCGCCGCGGCCGCCACCGACCAGCCCTTCTCCCACACTGTCTTCCAGTCCAGGTCGGCACTGCGGACGTGGGTGGTCGGATCGATCTCGAATTCCGAGACCATCGACTGATAGATCGAATCCCCTTCGGCCTCGGGGCTTTCGGACGCCTCGGCAGCTGCGGATTCGACGGGTTCCTCGATGGCCTCGCCGGCGTCAGCCGCACCGTTGAGGGCGTGGCCGTTGACACCGTTCAGCCCACTGTGACCATTGAGACCGCTGTGGCCGTTCAGGCCGGTGTAACCACCGAGACCGTCCGGGACGCCGGCGCCGGCCACCTGCCCACGCGAGGCGAAGAACGACGACGTGTTCGTCGGCGTCGTGCGTCCGGACTCGGACTCGTCGCCGACGTCTGCCCTCGTTTGCCCCTTCGCGGCGGCGGCGCTCTCCTCGGTGTGCACCGGCCATTGCTGCGGCCACTCCGCGACCGGCTCCTCGGGCACTGGCGGCTCCGCCACCGGTTCCTCGGCCGCCGGTTCGGGTTGCGGGGCAAGCGTGCCGGGCAGCTCCGAGATACCGCTGGCTCCCGGATTGCGTTGCGGCAACAGGTCGAACGACACGTCGGCACCATTGACGTGGGGTTCGGCCGAGCTGGATCCGAAGACCGACGTGTCGGCGGGATCGACATCCAACGACAATGCCGTGGCAATCCCGGCCTGGGCGTCCACGGGCATGCCGTAGGCGAGGTCGTCCCCGGGCTCGGCTTGCGTCGAGCCGTCGCGGGCCAGCAACGCGGCCGGGACGTACACCCCGGCCGTCGTGCCCGAGCTCGGTTCCTCGGCGACGGTGCTGCGCAACCGCACCACCAGACCGTGCTGGGTGGCCAGCCGCCCGACCACGAACAGACCCATGTGCCGTGCGGTGTAGGGGTTGACCTCGCCGCCGGACTGCAGACGGGTGTTGGCGACCCGAAGATCGGCTTCGGTCATGCCGAGGCCGACGTCACTCACCTCGATCACCAACGCGCCCTTGGCCGCGATCACGGCCGACACCCGCACCTGCGAAATCGGGGGCGAGTACCGCAGGGCGTTGTCGAGCAGTTCGGCCAGCAGGTGGATCAAGTCACCGGCCACCGCGCCGGTGACCTCGACATCGGCCACCGAGGCGGTGACCACACGGGTGTAGTCCTCCACCTCCGAGGCCGCGGCGTTGATCACCGTCGCCAGCGGCACCGGACGGCTGTGCTCGCGCGCGAGCTTCGACCCGGACAGCACCAACAGGTTGGCGCCGTTGCGGCGCATGCGCGCGGCCAGGTGATCGAGCCGGAACAGGCTCTCCAGGCGCTCGGGGTCGTCCTCGTTGCGCTCCAACTGATCGATCAGCGACAACTGCTGATCGACCAGTGAGCGGCTGCGCCGCGACAAGGTCTCGAACATGTCGGACACCTGCAACTGCAACTGCGCCTGTTCCCCGGCGAGGAACACCGCCTGCTCGTGCAACTCGTCGACGGCATGCGCAACCTGGCCGATCTCCTCGGTGGTCTGCACCGGAAGCGGGGTGACCGGGACCAACTCACCGCCGGCTCGGACCCGTTCGATCTCCCTGGCCAAATCTTCGTGCGCCACCTTGAGTGCACTGTCGCGCAGCGTACGCAGCGGGCGCACCAGCGAGCGGGCCACCAACAACACGATGACGAGCGCGCTGACGATCGCGGTGGCCACGAGGATGGCGTCGCGGATCGCATCATTGCGGGCGTCGTCGGCCTGCGCCTCCACCGCCGCGGGGATGGCCGCCGTGGTGTCGGAGATGATCTGCCCGGCGATCTCATTGGTGGTCTGCAACGACGCCAGCAGATCCGGATTTCCGACCAGCGGAACGCCCGGGTTGGACATCATCGCCATCCGCTTGACCATCTCGGCGCGCAGGGTCGCCGCCCCCTCGGAGGCACCGCCGAGCACCTTCGTCAAAGCCGCGACGGTCGACGGTTCGGTGCCGGCCATCGTGATCATCGAGGTCCGCAGCAACGGTTCGGGCTCGGCTCCCCCGGCGTTGACCATCATCTGCTGGATGGCCATCTGCCCACGGGCGCCGATCGCCCGGGCCAAGGCCTCGACCTGGGCCTGGACCGCCTGCTGGTTGCTGTGCACCGAACCGGTGATCGCGGCTTCGCCGGTGAGCAGCAGCGGGCCGTAATCGATGATGCGCTGACGCAGGTCGATCGAATTCGACATCACCGCGTCGACGATTTCTTGACCCTTGCTGAGCAGACTGCCCACCGCCTGACCGACGTCCTCCAGCACGTCGGTGGCGTCGAGCCGTTGCTGTAGATCGGATTTTCTGTCACTGAAAGTGGACATCGCGGCCTGCCCGTCGCCACCTTCGGTAGCTGTGATGAGCACGCCCTCCATGGCGGCCATGTAGGCATTGATGTCGGGGATCAGTTCGGCGCGGTCGGCGGCCAGACGCAGATCACCCGCGGCGGTGGCACTGGCATAGATACGCAAACCACCGAACGTCGCGGCCAGGATCAACGGCACGACGACGATCGCGAGGACTTTCCGGCTGACCGGCCAGTTGGCCGGAGACCATCGCGAAGGACGCTTGGCCACAGCGGTTGGGGTTGCGTTCGGGGAAAAATCGACAAGGGTGCCGTCAGCCTGTTTCAGCTGCGTAAAGGCAGTCATCGGCGCCCAACCGCACTACCGGCTGCGTGGCCGCATTTCACTCGTGGGGCGTGATTCATCAGAACTTCCTGCTGTTTCCGCCCACGCTGGGGCGGGCGTCAAACGCCTTGGCAATTGCACGAGTATGACAGCCGCGCGCGAGCGTTTCCACAATTCTTACTGAACAGACAGAGTTCGTGACCGAGCCGTAGCGCAGTTGTGTGGTAATCGAGCAAACAGTAGCGCGCTTGCCGGTGCGCGCCGGGATTTGCCGCCTTCAATTTCGGCGCCCGATTCGTCACCGTATTCGGCTGCCGATTCGTCTTGGCATGCCTGTTCGTACGAGGATCGTCGAATGTTCCGGGTGTTGTTCTTCAGTCCCCGTATCGCACCCAACACCGGCAATGCGATCAGGATGGTGGCGGGTACGGGGTGCGAGCTGCACCTTGTCGAACCGCTGGGCTTCGACCTGTCCGAACCCAAGCTGCGCCGGGCCGGCCTGGACTACCACGACCTGGCATCGGTGACCGTGCACGACGATCTGGCCGCGGCGTGGCGCGCCCTGTTGCCGGCTCGGGTCTACGCGTTCACCGCGCACGCGTCGACGTCGTTCGCCGACATCACCTACCGGCCGGGCGACGTGCTGATGTTCGGCCCCGAACCCACCGGACTTGATGCACAGACACTGGCCGATCCGAATATCACCGCACAGGTTCGTATTCCGATGATCGAGGGCAGAAGGTCACTCAATTTGTCCAACGCGGCCGCCGTCGCCGCGTATGAGGCGTGGCGTCAGAACGGGTTCGCCGGAGGCGTCTAGTTACGCCGCGGGCGTGGACCGGCAAGCGGTCCACGCCCAAATCTCACAGAGTGTTCATACCCCGGCTTCACAATTGCACCGGGGGCAACAGGTGCCCCTGGGCTCACCAACCGTCCCAGTGCGAGAACTGCTCGGCCGGAAGTCGCTTGGCCTTCTTGAAGTCGGTGCCCACGGTGTAGGCGATCGGGAACAGACCGGCCTGCGAATACCGGTCGAACGGAATCCCGAGCAGTTCGGCGGCCTGCTTCTCGCCCTCTCCGAGCAGGTGCAGCGTGGTCCAGGCCGAGCCGAGACCGCGAGACCGCAGTGCCAGCATGAAACTCCACACGGCGGGCAGCAGTGATCCCCAGAACGAGGCGGACATTCCCGCGGGCGCGCCGTCCGGGCGGCCCTCCAGGCACGGGATCAACAGCACCGGCGCCTTCTCGAAGTTGTCGGTGAGATACCGCGCGGAGCTCTTCACCGCGTCCTGCTGCTGATCGCGGATGTCACCGCGCTCCTGATTGGGCAGGTCCAGGTACGGGTTGGCATTGGACCGGTAGATGTCGGCCAGCGCCTTTTTCTTTGCCGGGTCTTCCACGAAAACCCATTGCCAGCCTTGCGCATTCGAGCCGGTCGGGGCCTGAAGCGCCAGGTCGAGGCATTCCATGATCACCTCACGCGAGACCGGCTTTTCGAAGTCGAGGCGTTTGCGCACCGAGCGGGTGGTGGTGAGGAGTTCGTCGACGGTCAAGTTCAGAGTCGGTTCGGCTGTCATGCCGCGAGACTACAGACGCACGCGGGCCATCGGGTCGACTCGCAGAGCAGTTTGCTGAGAACTGTCCGAACGTCATGTGCCGCAGCACAACTCAGCTAACCGCTGAAGGTTGCGCGCCGTCGTCGAGGAGACGACGGCGCGCGGGACGATCAGCCGGCGTTCTCGGAGACCAGCACGGGGTCCCAGCCGTTGACGTCGGATTCTTCCGGCGCGTCGAAGTCGGCCGGGGTGGGCACGGCGTGGATGCCGTGATCGTCGCCGGGCAACCCGCCCAGCGCGGCGATGGTTTCGCGGATCTTGGCCGCTTCGTCGTCGGTGGGCGTTGCGCCGGCCTCGAGTTCGTCGAGCAGGCCGTCACGCAGGCCGGCACCGTTGGCCACCTCCTGGGCCGACAACTTGGCGTGGATGCGCGTGACGTAGATCTGCTGTCCCAGAGAGGAACCCGGCGCCGCGGCGGCATGTGCCATCAGCGAGTCGTACCGCTGGCGAACGCCACTGAGCGCCACGATGACTGCGGGGGAAGGCCGGTTGCTGCTGGCCGCCTCGGTCAGGGAGGCGCGCAGCTTGCGCAGGCCGGACAGGACGACGTCGGCACGCTTGTGGAACTTCTTGTCCTCGGGGAACGGCAGTGCGTCGATGGCGGCCGAATACATGTGCATCGCCGCTTCCGACAGACTGACGATGACCGCCGAATCACCTTCCAGTGTCGCGTTTTGTCCCATGGGGCCCTCAATTCTGCAGCGAGCGGATCGGTAGACGCCGATGACCCTAGCGGTTGGTGTGCGGCCCGTCATCGCTAGGGGCACTTGAAGAATGACGAAAAACCAGGTATGCGGATGCCGGTGGGACTGGCCGGTGGCACATCCCACCACGGGTAGCCCTACTCTGAACGCCGGCACGCTGGCAGGCTTGGCCGACGGGAGGTCGACATGGCCGGACTAACTGAATCGACAAGGGCCGCTGAGTTTTCAGAGGGGTCCCCGTCAGAGGACGGCGACGTCAGCGATACCACCCAGCCGATCCGGGTGCCCGTCGCGGATCAGGAGCGGTCACCCGAGCCACCCCCGGCCGAGCGCAGGATCGGTATCGGCTGGCTGGTCGGCGGCGGTCTCGGCAGCCTGGCCATCGTCTGGTTTCTGGTGTTCAGCCCGGGCGAGCGCGGCAGCAAGGCCGAGTGGTTCTTCGGTGCCGTCATCTTCGTCGTCGTGGTGGTGACGATGTGGTTGACGCTCACCGTTCAACGCCAGGCGCGCCACGACATCGCCCAGGCCGACGAGCGGCTGCGCCGGGAACTGGCGGCGGCCGATGAGCGCTCGGCGGCCGAACTCGCCCTGACCCAGAAGTGGCACCGCGCCGAGATCCAGGCCCAGCAGAAGCTGCACCGCGCGGAGTTGGTGGCCCAACGGGAGCTGGCCCGCATCGAACGCAACAACCTGCTCGAGCAGCTGCAGAAGCAGGCCATGATCGAGGTGTCCCGGGCGGTGGGGGCGCACACCCGGATGCTGGCGACGCTGTGGAGTGAGGCGGCGACGCAACTGCGCAACCCGGATCGGGCCGAGCGGGAAGCGGCCATGAACGCGATCTTCGGACAGATCAGCCAGGTGGTGAACGACGTTTCGGTCGAGCTCGACAACGCCCATCTGCTCAGTCAGGACGACCGCCTGCAGGATGCGCTCAACCGGGTCAACGATGCGGTGCTGATGGCGATTCAGGTGGCCGAGGAACTACATGCCGATGTGGTCGAGGGGCGCACCCCGGACACCAACCCGATCCCGGCCGTCCAACACCTGCTGCACGAGCGCGCCACCGCCGCACGTCGGTTGGCATGGTCGCTGTTGCGGACCGGGTTGGAGGACAGCCTTGAGGACAGCACGGGCGCGCTCAGCGGAAATCTCGGGACCGGGACCCGACCCGGAGCTTGACCGGCCCCATCCGGTCGGCGATCACGGTGACCGCGCCGGTGGCGTTCTGCACGATGCCACGGACGACCAGAGCCGGCGCGGTCTGCGCCAGCTTGCGGTAACGCGCCCACACCCCGGGTGCGCACAGCACGTTGACCATCCCGGTTTCGTCTTCCAGGTTCAAAAACGTCACCCCCTGTGCGGTAGCCGGGCGCTGCCGGTGAGTGACGGCCCCGGCAACCAGGATTCGGGTTCCGTCGACGACACCCAGCAACTTGTCGTTGGGGATCACCCCCAGCGCGTCGAGGTCGGCGCGCAGGTACTGGGTGGGATAGCTGTCCGGCGAGACACCGGTGGCCCACACGTCGGCGGCGGCCAGTTCCAACGCACTCATTCCCGGTAACGGCGGCACGTGGGAGGAAGAGCCCACTCCCGGCAGCCGGTCCGGCCGCTGGGTGGCCGCCGCACCCGCCGCCCACAGCGCCTCGCGCCGGCTGGCCCCGAAACAACCCAGCGCACCGGCGGTGGCCAGCGCCTCGGTCTGAGGTACCGACAGCTGCACCCGGTTGGTCAGGTCGATCAGGGTTGTGAACGGCCCGTTGGCTTCTCGCTCGTCGACCAGGTGCTGGGCCAACTCGTCACCGATATGGCGGACGCTGCCCAGGCCCAGTCGCACGTCAAGGCCGCGGTTCTCGCACGTGGCGTAGGCCAGGCTCGCGTTGACGTCGGGGCCGTGCACCGTCACGCCGTGTCGGCGCGCGTCGGCGACCAGTGACTGCGGCGAGTAAAACCCCATCGGCTGGGCCCGCAACAGTGCCGCGCAGAACACCGCCGGATGATGCAGTTTGAACCACGACGAGTAGAACACCAGCGACGCGAAGCTCAGCGAATGGCTTTCCGGGAAACCGAAATTGGCGAACGCCTCCAGCTTCTCGTAGATCCGCTCGGCCACCTCGCCGGTGATGCCGTGAAGCTCTCTCATCCCGTCGTAGAACCGGCTGCGCAGCCGTCGCATCTTCTCGGTGGAACGTTTGGAGCCCATCGCCCGGCGCAACTGGTCGGCCTCGGCCGGGGTGAAACCCGCACAGTCGACCGCCAATTGCATGAGCTGTTCCTGGAACAGCGGCACCCCCAGCGTCTTTCGAAGTGCCGGCTCCATCGACGGATGGTCGTAGGTGACGGCCTCTATCCCGTTGCGGCGCTTGATGTAGGGGTGCACCGAGCCACCCTGGATCGGGCCCGGCCGGATCAACGCCACCTCGACCACCAGGTCGTAGAACTCCCGCGGTTTGAGCCGGGGCAAGGTGGCCATCTGCGCGCGGGACTCCACCTGGAACACCCCGACCGAATCGGCTCTCTGCAGCATCTCGTAGACCGCCGGCTCGGACAGGTCCAGCTTGGCCAGGTCGACGGTGATGCCCTTGTGTTCGGCCAGCAGATCGATCGCGTAGTGCAGCGCCGAGAGCATGCCGAGGCCGAGCAGGTCGAACTTCACCAAACCGATTGCCGCACAGTCATCTTTATCCCACTGCAGCACGCTGCGGTCAGCCATGCGGGCCCACTCCACCGGACACACGTCGGCGATCGGGCGGTCACAGATCACCATGCCGCCCGAGTGGATGCCGAGGTGGCGCGGCAAGTTGGCGATCTGGGTGGCCAACTCGATCACCGGCTGCGGGATCTCTGCGGCCTCCGGCGAGTCGGGGCGCCCGTCCCATCGGCTGAGGTGCTTGCTCCAGGCATCCTGCTGCCCCTGCGAGAACCCCAGTGCCCGGGCCATGTCCCGCACGGCGCTGCGGCCGCGGTAGGTGATGACGTTGGCCACCTGGGCGGCATAGTCGCGGCCGTAGCGCTCGTAGACGTACTGGATGGCCTTCTCGCGCAAGTCCGATTCGATGTCGATGTCGATGTCGGGTGGGCCGTCGCGGGCCGGGGACAGGAACCGTTCGAACAACAAGTCGTTGGCAATCGGATCGACATTCGTGACCTTGAGCGCGTAGCAGACCGCCGAGTTGGCCGCCGAGCCCCTGCCCTGGCACAGGATGTCGTTGTCCCGGCAGAACCGGACGATGTCGTGTACCACCAGGAAGTAGCCGGGGAACTTCAACTGCTCGATGATCTTCAGTTCGTGTTCGATCTGTGCGTAGGCCTTACCCGCGGTGCCCGGTGGCCCGTACCGCTCGGCCGCTCCGGCCATGACCAGATGCCGCAGCCAGCTGTCCTCGGTATGCCCGGCAGGGACGTCGAACGGCGGAAGTTGCGGGGCGATCAGCGCCAGACCGAAGGCGCACTGCTCACCGAGATCCGCTGCTGCCTCGACGATCTCGGCGCCGAAGAGCCGGGCCATCTCCTCCCCCGAGCGCAGGTGGGCCCCACCGAGCGGGGCCAACCAGCCCGCCGCGGTGTCCATCGAGTTGCGAGCCCGGATCGCAGCCATCGCCATGGCCAGCCGACCCCGATCGGGAACGGCGAAGTGCGCGCCGGTGGTGGCCACCACACCGACTCCGAATCGCGGGGCCAACCCGGCCAGGACCGCGTTGCGCTCATCGTCGTCCGGATGACCGTGATGGGAGAGCTCGACACTGACCCGGTCGGCCCCGAACCGGTCCACCAGATCGGCCAGCGCGGCGGCGGCAGCATCTGGGCCGCCCACGGAAAGCGCCTGACGGACATGGCCTTTGCGACACCCGGTGAGGATCTGCCAGTGCCCACCGGCCGCCTCGGTCAGCGCGTCGAAATCGTAGCGCGGCTTGCCCTTCTCCCCTCCGGCCAGATGCGCGCCGGCGATCTCGCGGGACAACCGTCGGTACCCCTCCGGCCCGCGGGCCAACACCAGCAGGTGCGGGCCGGGCGGGTCGGGATCCTCGGTACGGGGAACGTTCCCGAGCGACAACTCGGCACCGAACACCGTGGACACGTCCAACTCCCTGGCCGCCTCGGCGAACCGGACCACCCCGTAGAGCCCGTCGTGATCGGTCAACGCGATTGCCCGCAGATTCAGCCGGGCCGCCTCCTCCACCAACTCCTCCGGCGTGCTCGCGCCGTCGAGAAAGCTGTAGGCACTGTGCGCGTGCAGTTCGGCATACCGCACCGAGCCAGCGATGCGGGCAATATCGGGCAGTTGATACGCCCCACGCTTACGGGACCAGGCCGGACTGTCCCCACCGTCGCCCTCGGGCTCCAACGGCAGGCCGGAGCGACGCGGCTTGCCTTCCGCGGCGGGCCGCGGCAACTTGCCAGAGAGCACCCGCTCCATCTCCGACCAGCTCGGCGGCCCGTTGTGCCAGCCCACCGCGCCAGTATATCGAACAATTGTTCGATATACTGGCCGGGGGTCACCTTGAGATGCCGATCACGGCACGACACCCTACGATCCCTCTGGGCTGGGGATCGGCTGTGAGAGGACGGCAATGGCGTCAACCAAATACATCGGCTATGTCGGTGGTGTCGCGGTAGCGGCGGGAGTGGGTGCGGCGATCGCCGTGGCCGGACAGGGCACCGCCCATGCCGATTCGGGTGACGGGGCGGCCAAGAAGTCGACCAACAGCACATCGCAGCACGTCAAGGCGGGACCCAAGCGCGCGGATTCGGCGAATTCCAAGGCCGACGCCGCCAAACGGACCAAGCCCGTGGCCAAGTTCAAAGACGCCGTCGACAAGCAGACCGACAAGCTCGAGAAGGCCGCGACGCAGGCCGGCAAGTCCGCGAACGTCGTCTCCAAGACCATCACCGACTCGTTGACCAAGGCCGTCACGCCCGCCAGGTCGGTGTCCGTGACGCCCAAGGCCAAGCCGAGCGCCGAAGAGTTCGAGGTCGAGCAGGTCACCAAGCTCAAGAGCCTGTTCACGCCGAAGCAAGCGGCCGTCGAGCCGGAATCCACCACCGCACCGGAGCCCGTCACCAAGCTTGCGCCGAAACTCAGTGCGGTGCAGACGCAGTCGGACACTGTCGACACCCAGGCAGATACGCCCTGGAGCCCCAACCCCTTCCGAGACAACGACCCGGACCCGACCGACTTCCCCGACGCGATCATGAGCCTGCGAGAAGCACTGCTCACCGCGTCACCGGATGAGCTCGACCCGTTTGTCCGGGAAGCCACCGAACAGATCTACCGGGCCAGCCAGATCGTGCCGTGGGTCAACGCGGTGATCCCGATCAGCCGGATCCTGCCCGACCTGGCGCCGGCGCTGGGGGACGACGACGCGGCCCGAGATGCCCGTCAGACCATCATCATGGAGCTGATCAAGACCACTCCGCCCGGCTCGGCGGTGTACTACGGGTATGACATCATCGCCGACCTGATCAACCTGGAAGAGCCGGCCGCCCGCATCAAGCAGCAATTCATCGGAGGGGTGTGGGACCTACTCGATCCGTTCGAGTTGGCACACAACCTGCCTGACGAATCCGGGATCGGCGACGCGGCCGGATAGTCTGCGCGCTACTCCACGAGCGACGGGGTGTCGTGCCGCAGGGTCTCACCGCGGAAGAACGCCGGGTTGACCGATCGCCACACGAGCATGAGCACGGCGCCGAGCAACAGGATGCCGAAGCCCATGAAGAACACCAGTCCGATGCCGCCGATCTCGGCGCCGCTGCCGTTCTCCGGGTTCATGCTCTCCCCGATGGCGATCACGAACACCGCGGCCAGCACGATTCCCCCGAGCAACGGGAACAGGAACTTGAACACCACATTGCGCGCGTTGGTGAACAACTCCCGCCGGAAGTACCAGACGCAGGCGAATGCGGTGATGCCGTAGTACCAGCAGATCATGATGCCAAGGGCGGCAATGGTATCCAGCAGGGCACTTTCGGACAGCAGGCTCACCACGGTATAGAACACGCCGGTGACCACGCCGGCGGTGATGGTCGCGAAGCTGGGCACCAGATAGCGGGGACTGACCTCGGCGAACCGTGCCGGAAAGGCCTTGTAGGCGCCCATGGCCAGCATGGCCCTGGCCGCGGGCAGGAAGGTGGTCTGCAGGCTGGCCACCGACGAGGCCAGGATCGCCAGGAACAGGAACGGCCCGGCCCAATGGCCCATGATCGGGTCGGCCAGTGCCGCGAACACGTTCTCGGCATTGTCCGGATTGCCCAGGCCCAGATCGGTTTCGCCCACCCCGGCATACATCATCACCGCGACGGCGATGAGCAGATATGTGCCCAGGATCGACAGCACGCACAGCAGACCCGCCCGGCCCGGCACCTTTGTCGGATCCTTGGATTCCTCCCCCAGGGTCAAACAGGTGTCCCAGCCCCAGAACGCGAAGATCGACCCCGTCACGCCAACCACGAAGGCGCTCAACGCAAGTCCGCTGAACGGGTTGAACCAGTCCAGATCGAACGACAGCCCGACCGGGGCATCGCCGCGGCCCACGTGCACGAATGCCATCACGGCGAACGCCAGCAGTACCACCATCTGGAATCCCACCAGAACGTACTGCACCCGTTCGCTGGTGGTGATGCCGCGGCTGGCGATCGCGGTGGCAAGGGCCAGAAATACCAAAGTGGTGAGGATGTTGATGGCCTTGTTGTCGGCCAGGTCAGCGATCGAGGGATGGTTGCTGACGCGAGCGATGAACAGGTAGAAGAACTCCACGGCGATGGCGGCGAGGTTGGACAGCACGATGATCGACGCCATCACCATGCCCCAGCCGCACATCCAGCCCACATACGGCCCGAACGCCTTGGTGGACCAGGTGAACGACGCGCCGCAGTCGGGTGCCCGCGAGTTCAGTTCGCGGTAGGCGTAGGCGGTCAGAAACATCGGGATGAAACCGGCGATGAAGATGGCGGGCATCTTCAACCCGACCGCCGCGACGATCAGACCGATACTCGCGGTCAGCGTGTATCCCGGCGCCACGCACGAGATCCCGAGCACCGCACCGGAGAATGTGCCCACCTTGCCGGCAGCCAATCCCTTGGAGATCAAGCCGCTGGACTGCTCGGCGGCCACGAGCTTGTCCTGGGGCGCGGATTCCGCGGCAGAATCGGTCATGCGTGGCCCTCGCCGTCTTTCAGTTCGTCCCGAGGTACCACCACCATCGGGACGTCCAACACCCGCAACATCTTGGCCGCGGTCGAACCGAGAAAGATCCGCCGCGGCGCGCTGAGCCGGCTGGAGCCGACCATGATGATGTCGCCGTCCTGCCAACTCAACTGCTCCACCGCGGACTCGACGGTGGGGCCGTTCACGATCGTGGAGGTCACCGGAAAGTCCTCGGGCAGCTCACTTCTGGCGGTCTCCAAGGTGCTCTGGGCATGCGCGAGCGCGTGTTCACGAACCGCGTCGTCATCGCCGCGCAGCGATCCGAAGGCCGGATCGAGCGCCACCAACGACACCAGCCGCAACGGGACGCCGGCTGCTCGGCTGGCCCGTACCGCGGTGTCGAGCAACAGATCTGAGCCTTGCCGTTGCCCGATGGCGCACGTGATCTCGTGGATCCGTTCGACCGTCGAGTCCCGAGTTCCGCGCGGCGCCACCGCAACCGGCACCGGCGAGGAGTGCAACAGCTCGTTGACCACCGAGCCCAGCGAGAAGCTGCCGACGAGCCCGCCACCGGAACCACCGACCACGATGGCCACCGCCTGCAACCGCAGTGCCTCGTGGATCAGGCCGTCGGTGAACGACTCGTCGAAGCTCAGATGAGTGTGCGCCACAACGTCGTCGGGCACCGAGGTCATCGCGTCGTCCAACCAGCCCTGGGCCTGTTCGGCGACCATGTCCTCGTAACCGCCCTTGGGGCCGATGCCCGCCGGTGCGGTGTCCGGCGGGATGACGAGGCAGATGTGCAGCTGCGCCGCCAAGGCCCGGGCGAACCGGACCGCCAGTGCCAGCGCATCGGCACCACCGGGCGTGGCCAGGTACCCAACGACCAGATTCACCTGCGCCATCTGCCACCGCCCATCCCGCACCGTGCCGTGCGACCGTAGTGGTTCGATCCTGTCAATCCCCCACTCGGCGTGCAGCGCTTCTACAAAATTGCCGGCCCCGGCCGATCAGTCGGAATACTCGGCGGCGCCGTCCTCCAACACCAGCCGAACATCGGCGCCGTCGGGCCCGGAGGCCTCGGTGCGGAACACCGCCCGCCCCGGCTCGGTCCGCCAGATCGACGTCGTCAGCGTCTCTCCCGGGAACACCGGTGAACTGAAGCGGGCCGCCACCGCATGGACCTTGGTGGCGTCGCCGCCGCCGAGTTCGGCGACCAGGGCGCGCCCGGCAACGCCGTAGGTGCACAGGCCGTGCAGGATCGGCTTCGGGAAACCGGCGAGATTCCGGGCGAACCACGGATCACTGTGCAGCGGATTGCGATCGCCGGAGAGCCGGTAGATCAGGGCCTGGTCCTCGCGCGTGGGCAGCTTCACTTGAGCGTCGGGCTCGCGGTCGGGAATCTGCGGTGCCGTCGGGCGTTGCCCCGGTTGACCGCCGAATCCGCCTTCGCCCCGAATCACCACGGTGGTAAGGGTTTCGGCGACCACCTCGCCGCTGGCCGGGTCAGTCCCGACGCCCTTGAGCATGACCACCGCGTTCTTGCCTTCGCCCTTGTCCTGGATGTCGGCGACCTCGGAGACGACGGTCAACTTTCCGGCCGGCGGCAGCGGCCGATGCAGCCGGATCTCCTGGGAGCCGTGCAGCAGCATGCTGAAGTTGAACGTGCCGATCTTCAGGGCGGCGGGAAAGGCCGAACATGCGATCACCGCATAGGTCGGCAGCACCTGTTGCTCGATCTCGTGGCTGTTCTCCGTGGTGAAGGCCAGGTCAGCGGTTCCCGCGCCGACGCCGATGGCGTACAGCAGGGTGTCGCGGTCGGTCCAGTCGAACTGGATCGGATCGGTCTTGGCGCCGATGGCATCCGGGTTGAGGGGCATGCGTGCCGACGATAGTTGAGAAGACCGCCCCTGTTGACGTTTGCTCGATCTAGGTCCACGATGACTCGCATGCGCTATGTCGTTACCGGCGGTACCGGGTTTATCGGCCGCCGAGTGATCTCCCGGATTCTGGCGGTCGAACCCGACGCCCAGGTGTGGGTACTGGTGCGCCGGGAGTCGCTGACAAGGTTCGAACGTCTGGCCCAGACCTGGGGCGAACGGGTGAAACCGCTGGTCGGCGACCTGACTGCAGCAGATCTCGGCTTGTCGGCGGCCGACGTCGCCGAACTCGTCGACGTCGCGCACGTGGTGCACTGCGCGGCGATCTACGACATGACGGCCGGTGAGGCAGAGCAGCGGGCCGCCAACGTGGAAGGCACCCGCGCGGTGACCGAGCTGGCCCGCCGGCTGGACGCCACGTTGCACCACGTGTCCTCGATCGCGGTCGCCGGGAACCACCGCGGCGTGTTCACCGAAGATGATTTCGACGTCGCCCAAGACCTGCCCACGCCGTATCACCAAACCAAGTTCGAAGCCGAACAGCTCGTGCGCTCGACACCGGGACTGCGCTACCGGGTGTACCGGCCGGCCGTCGTGGTCGGCGATTCGGCGACCGGCGAGATGGACAAGATCGACGGCCCCTACTACTTCTTCGGCGTGCTGGCACGGCTGGCCGCGCTGCCCCGGTTCACCCCGATGATGCTGCCCGACACCGGCCGCACCAACGTCGTCCCAGTGGACTATGTGGTCGACGCCCTCATCCATCTGATGCATGTCGAGGGCGCAGACGGCGAGACGTTCCATCTGACCGCGCCGAGCACCATCGGGTTGCGCGACATCTACCGCGGGGTGGCAGCCGAAGCCGGGCTGCCACCGCTGCGCGGGACACTCCCCCGAGTCACTGCGGCGCCGGTATTGCGGGCGCGCGGACGGGCCAAAGCTGTGCGCAACATCGTGGCCGCCCAGTTGGGCATCCCGGGTGAGGTGCTCGACGTGTCCGAACTGCGTCCCACCTTCACCGCCGACAATGCCACCGCCGCGCTGCGCGATACCGGGATCACGGTCCCCGAATTCTCCTCGTACGCACCAAAACTGTGGCGCTACTGGGCTCAGCATCTCGATCCCGACCGGGCCCGACGCGACGACCCGGCCGGCCCCCTGGTGGGCAAGCACGTCGTCATCACCGGTGCCTCCAGCGGCATCGGCCGCGCGTCGGCCCTGGCGGTGGCCGAGCGGGGAGCGTGTGTCTTCGCCCTGGCCCGCAACGGTGAGGCTCTCGACGATCTGGTCACCGAGATCCGCTCGGCCGGCGGTCAGGCGTACGCCTTCACGTGTGATGTCACTGATTCGGCGTCGGTGGAGCACACCGTCAAGGACATCCTGGGCCGGTTCGACCACGTCGATTATCTGGTGAACAACGCCGGGCGGTCCATCCGCCGATCGGTGATGAACTCGACGGATCGACTGCACGACTACGAGCGGGTGATGGCGGTCAACTACTTCGGCTCGGTGCGCATGGTGTTGGCGCTGCTACCGCACTGGCGGGAACGCAGGTTCGGCCATGTGGTCAACGTGTCCAGCGCCGGTGTGCAGGCCAACACCCCGAAGTACAGCTCCTATCTGCCCTCCAAGGCGGCGCTGGACGCGTTCTCCGATGTGGTGTCCACCGAAACCCTTTCCGATCACATCACATTCACCAACATCCACATGCCGTTGGTGAAGACGCCGATGATCGCACCGTCGCGCCGGCTCAACCCGGTGCCGCCGATCTCCGCCGAGCACGCGGCGGCCATGGTGGTGCGCGGGCTCGTGGAGAAGCCGGTCCGCATCGATACCCCGCTGGGCACGGTCGCCGACTTCGGCAACTATCTGACGCCGAAGCTGTCCCGTCGCGTTCTGCACCAGCTGTATCTGGGGTATCCGGACTCGGCGGCGGCACGTGGAGTGAGCAGCCAAGTATCCGACAGCACACCACGTCGGCCGAAGCGACCGGTCCGTAGCCCTCGCACCTTGCGGGTTCCGCGTGGGGTGACCCGCCCGGTCAAACGGGCGGTGCGGTTGGTGCCCGGGGTGCACTGGTAGCCGGGCCGGTTCTATCGTGGCGAGATGACGCCACCGCCGCGGAGCGGCGAATCGATGTTGCCCGTGTTCGCCGACGTCGATACCGGTGTCGACGATGCGATGGCCCTGGTGTACCTGCTGGCCAGCTCCGAAGCCGAGTTGGTCGGTATCGCCTCGACAGCGGGAAACGTTCCGGTGCAACAGGTCTGCGACAACAACCTGGGACTGCTGGAACTGTGTCGGGTCACCGGGGTTCCGGTCTCCAAAGGGGCCGAGCAGCCGTTGAGCGCGCCGCTGCGCACCGCCGAGGACACCCACGGACCGCAGGGCCTGGGATACGCGCAGCTTCCGTCCGGCGACCGGCTGCTCACCGCGCACGACGCCGCCGAGGCGTGGGTGCGTGCCGCCCGTGCCCATCCGGGTGAGTTGATCGGACTGGTCACCGGCCCGCTGACCAATCTGGCGTTGGCCATGCGCGCCGAACCCACCCTGCCCAAGCTGTTGCGCCGGCTTGTCATCATGGGTGGGGCGTTCGACTACCGGGGCAACACCACCCCGGTGTCGGAGTGGAACATCAGCGTGGACCCCGAGTCCGCCGCCGAGGTGTTCGGCGGCTGGACCGCGGCCTGGGGCCGCGACACCGCAACCCATGTGCCAATCGTGTTGGGACTCAACCTCACCGAGAACATTGCCATGACTCCGGCGCTGTTGAACCGGCTCGCCGTCGCGGCCGGGTCTCCGTCTACACCGATGAGTGTGCTCGATGAGCGGGGCACCCGGTCAACGGCTGCCAACCCGTTGATCCGCGTCATCGAGGACGCCCTGCGGTTCTATTTCGAATTCCACTTCGACACCGACGACGGGTACCTGGCGCACTTGCACGACCCCCTGGCCGCCGCGGTTGCATTGGACCCGGACTTGGTGCGCTACCGGGAAACCACGGTCGACGTCGAGTTGAGCGGCACCTTGACCCGTGGCATGACAGTCGCCGACTGGCGCGGACACTGGGGCCGTCAACCCAACGCCCTCATCGGCATGGAGGTCGACCCGGTGGTGTTCTTCGACCGGTTCATCGACCGGGTCGGCGCCTTCGCTCAGCATCTGGGTTGATCCGCCCCCGGGCCGGAGTTGCCCGGCCGAACGTGAACCTGTTGGCCAAGTTTCTGCGAAATTTCGCAATCTTGCTCACATTCGGCGGCTTCATTCAGCCTCATTCATAGGCGCCCTCCAGATACCACCGGCGTTGCCGGTAACACAACAGCAGGGCAAGGTGGTCTTCGTCGGCGTCGCCGGGCCGCAACAGCACCTGGACCCGGGCGGTACGTCCGGCCCCGCGGTTCTCCGGATCCCACCACCGCTCGTCGACCGGCCACGGCCCGGCCCACCAGCGCAACCTGCCGTCACGCCTACCGGCGCCGGCCAACCGTGTGGGATCGGCCGAGAACAACCCACGACTGGTGACCCGGACCGGATTTCCCTGTGCATCAAGCAGTTCCACCGGGTCATCGAGCAGGACGGTCGGTGAGGGCTCGGGCAGTTGACCGGGCCAGGGCTGCCGCGGATCCGCCCGCGCCACCGGCTCATCCCCCAGTGGCGTGAACGTGATGCGCTCGGCAGGCCCTCGGCCCCCGCTGAGTACCGGCACCTGCACCGCCTCCGGACCGAGCAGCCCCTGAACCCGTAGCAGTGCACGCCGGGCCCGCAGCCGGTCCTCCTCGCCCACACCGCCCCACAACGGCAATTGCAGCGCAGCTGCCGACACCACCTCCACCGGCCGTAGGCGTAGCACCGTCACCGGGGCGGTGGGCCGTTCAGAGGTGCGCCGGTTCAGCCAGCCGTCCAACTGCCACCGCACCCGGTCGGCGGTGGCATCCTCGGTCAACGGTTCAGCACACCGCCAAACCCGTTCCAGCTCTTCACCGTTGGCGGTGACGGCGTGGATGGCCAACCGGGTGCAGCCCACCCCGGCGCCTTCCAGATGACGATGCAGATCACTGGCCAGGGACCGCCCCGCAAAAGCTGCGGCATCCACCCGTTCGATCGGCGGATCGCAGTTCATCACCGCATCGAGTTCAGCTGCCGGATCCCGCCCGGAGGGGCCCCGGTCCGGCTCTCCACAGGCGAACCGGTGCGCCGTCACCGCGTCGGCCCCGAACCGGGAAGCGACATCGGTGCGGGACAACTCGGCGAATTGCCCCAAGGTCCGGATACCCATCCGCCACAACAGATCCGCCAGGTCCTCCCGACCGGAACCGGCCAGGGCCGGTTCGGTGGCCAACTGACGGATCGACAGCCCCGACAGGAACGTCGCGTCATTTCCGGGGTCGACGATGCGGCCCGCCCGGGCGGCGAAGACCGCTGTGGAGAGCTGATCGGCGATGCCGACCTGGCATTCGACCCCTGCTGCGGCGACGGCATCGATCAATCGTTCGGCGGCAACCGGTTCGGACCCGAAATACCGTGCCGCCCCACGCACCGAAAGCACCAGCAGCCCCGGCCGCAACACTTCGGCGCGCGGGACCAGATCATCGACGGCCAGTGTCACGTTCTCGAAATAGCGGGCATCCCTGGCAGAATCGGCAGTGACGACATGCAGTTGTGGGCACCGCGCCTGCGCCTCACGACGACGCAACCCACGCCGCACCCCGGCCGCCCGGGCCGATGCCGAGCAGGCGATCACCCGGTTGGCCAGCGTGACGGCGACCGGCACCGTCGAGGGCAGACCCGCTGCCGTCGCCGCCGCCACCGCAGGCCAGTCCATACACCACAGAGCCAATACCCTGGAATCTGCGGGCATGGGCTACCCGCCTGCTGCACAAGCTGTTCCGAGGGACCGCCCACGCGTACGCATGGCCAGCCGGACCCGACTGATCCGGCCGCGTCCGGGCACCGGGGCGCCCCCGCCGGCGCCGGTCACGTCATAACCGGACACCCGGGCCTCCAACCGGGCCGATGCCCCCTGCCAGTTCCCGTCGGTGACCAACAGGGTGCAGCCCTTCTGCCGGGCCCGTGCCACCATCACCCGGGCCCGACTCGGCGGCACCGAACGGCCGCCCAGCCCGAGCACCACCAGATCCATCCCGTCCATCAGCACAGCGGCCACCTCGACAGGATCGGCCCCCGGATCGGGCACCACCGCGAGCCGGGTCAGATCGGCGCCCATCTCCACCGCGGCCAGCAGGCCGACATCGGGCTGGCCGATGATGACCGCATGCCCGCCCGCCGCCGTCACCGCCGCCACGATGCCCAGCGTCAGCGAGCGGGCACCGGCGGCCACTGCAACAGACCCCCGCGGCAGCATGGTCGGCAGACCCTCGGGCAACGTCTCAACCAGCGATCCGACCGGCTTCAGCAAAGATTCTGGAGCCGGGATGGCCGCATCGGCCCGCGGCACGCTCCGATGCGCCGAGCCCACCTTGCCTGATACCGAGGCGATCTTGCGCCTGAGGTGTTCCACCTGTTCAGAGCGGGTCAATAGACGTAAATCACGCTCCGTCGCAACAGTCACAACAACACCTCCAGCACCAACTATCCAGGAACATCTTCGAATGTATGTTCGACGTCTCGAGTAAACACCCACCCACCGACAGCGTCAAGCTGCGGCCGGGGGTCGCCGATGCGCGCGGACGGACCACGCAGGAACAGATCTGCGGCCGCGAGAACCTTGAGTTAGAGTTCGGTCACCAGAACCCGCTTCGGGATGGGCTGGGCCACGATTTGCGTTGCAGGGAGTGGGAATCCGTCGCGATTCACCGAAGGCCAGCTCTGTAGGAACACGGGGGACAGTGAGGAAACGCAACATGAAATCTGGGCAGTTGACTCGTCGGCTCACCGTCATCGCAGGCGGTGCGGCAGTCATCGGGATGATTTCGTTCACCGCGGCATGCGGTACCGAGGAAGAAAAAGGTCCCGAAACCACCACGCCCACCACCACGACGACAACCGAGACGACAACGACCACGACGCCGCCGGCCACCCCAGCCCCGCCGCCACCGGTCGAGCCGACCGAGAAGTCGATCAGCCCCACCGGCGGCAACCTGTTCACCCCCGGCGTCAAGGCACCGGGCGCACCCACCGCCATTCCCGGCAACAGGGAGAACCTCGGATAGCGCCGACGCTTCCCGCCACAGTGGTGTGACACCTGCAGGAATGCTCCTGCAGGTGTCTCACCACTGAGCTAAAGTGCGTGCACCAGATCCGCCACGGATGATGTGGATGGGCTGAACCACGATCTGCGTTGCAAGGAGTGGGAATCCACCGTGATTCACCAAGGCCAACTCTGCAACACCTGCGGGACAGTGAGGAAACGCACATGAAATCAGGGCAGTTGACTCGTCGGCTCACCGTCATCGCAGGCGGTGCAGCAGTCATCGGGATGATTTCGTTCACCGCCGCATGCGGTACCGAGGAAGAAAAAGGTCCCGAAACCACCACGCCCACCACCACGACGACAACGACAACGACAACGACGCCGCCGGCCACCCCGGCCCCGCCGCCACCGGTCGAGCCGACCGAGAAGTCGATCAACCCCACCGGCGGCAACCTGTTCACCCCCGGCGTCAAGGCACCGCCGGCGCCGACCGCCCTGCCCGGCGACAACTAGGCCTCGAACTAGAGGAATCGGTCATTCGCCCATGGCCGGGATACACATCGCGCCCGGGCGCGCGCTACTGGCACTCATCATGCTCAGCGTCCTGCTGGTCTCAGACCTGCGGGCCACCCCTGCCCTGAACGATGAGGCGCGCGGACACATCACCGGCCCGTATGCCCAATTACTAGCTGCCTCAACAGATCTCGGCCCCTCAAGTGACCGCTCAGCACAGGTGACCGTGACGCTGCACCGCACGTCACGACCAGCGGCGCTATACCGGTGGGCCGGCGAGCATGCGTTGTCGGTCCGGTGGCAGCCGGGCGCCGGGTGGGCGATAGCCGAAGGCCGATCCTCTGACCTGGCAACCGCTTTCGACGTCGATGTGCACGACTACCGGGGTCGGCGCGGACAGGAGTTCTATGCCTCACCGCAACAGCCGTCGGTGCCAGCGCCCCTGCGCGCAGAAATAGCCGGCATCGGCCGCATCCTCGGCTACACGCCCTACCGGATGTCCCTACCGGACCTACGGAATCTGCCGACCGACGTCCCCGATCAGGGGTTGGTGCCGAAGGCGCTACTCAACACCTACAACCTCGACGGATTGGCGGCACAGGGCTACACCGGCAAGAACACCACCATCGTGATCTTCGCATTCGACGGATTCGACCAGGCTGATCTCGACACCTTCGCCACTACCTTCGGGCTGCCCACGTTCACGCCCGTCCTGATCGGCGGACAACCGAGCACACCGCACGGTGAGACCACGATGGATCTGCAGGTTGCCCACGCCATCGCCCCGGACGCACGGAAAGTCGTGATCAACGCCCGGCCGACGGTACAGGGCGACGGCGCCTACGAGAAGATCGGCAAGATGTTGGAGGCCGCCGACCAACAGTTTCCCGGTGCGGTGTGGAGCTTCTCGATCGGTTGGGGCTGCGACAAGCTGATCACCGCAGCCGATCTCGCCCCGGTTCGCTCCGCCCTGCGCACCGCGCACACCCACGGCACCACGGCCTTCAACGCCAGCGGCGATCTGGCCGGTTTGGAATGCAGAGGTGGACAAGACTGGTCATCTGCTCCCAGCGAGGGCGACATCGGCCTGGATTCGGTTGCCTCCCTACCCGAGATCACCGACGTCGGCGGAACCACCCTGTCCACCGATGCCGAGGGCCGCTGGCTGGCCGAGCAGGCCTGGTTCGACGTCCCGCTCTCGCAGGGCACCGGCGGCGGGGTGTCGGCGCTCTTCGACCGACCCGAATGGCAACGCGGCGTGTCTGCTCCGGGAAGTCCTGAGGCCGGCAGCCAGAAACGACTCACCCCCGACATCGCCGCCGTCGCCGATCCGTTCACCGGCGTGAAAATCGTTCTCAACGGCCAAGTCCTGGTCGGTGGTGGCACATCACAAGCCGCACCGCTGTGGGCCGGTATCGCCGCGGTGATCAACCAGTACCTGACCGCCAACGGCGGCCGGGCGATGGGCGACCTCAATCCGATGCTGTACCGGATCGCCAGAGGAGCGCCCCTGCCGGCGTTCCGCGACGTCACCCTCGGCGGCAACGCCGTGGCCACCGCCGGGCCCGGGTACGACCTGGTGACCGGGTTGGGCACGCCCGACGTCGAGAATCTCGCCAAGAACCTGCTCATCCTGCAAAAGGCGAACCGATGACCGAACCAGGCAACGACATCGACGTGCCCACCACCGAATGCCGCGTGTGCAAGGTCGATGTCCCCGACGGCACGTACTGCGGATTGTGCGGTGTACCACTTGACCAGGAGGCGTCGGAAGGGCCGGAGTGGTTGCGGCTCAATGCATCCTGTGTAGCTCCCGACGAGCACCTGCTACGGCCGTCCATCGCCAGCTCACTGTTCCCCCACCTGCCGCAGCAGTCGCGCACCCCGTTTCGCGTGGCGATGCTGGTCCTGGTGGTAGCCCTGGTCGGTTGTGCGCTGCTGAAGCTGCCCGCCGCCCTGATCGCCGTCGCCGCGCTCGGGGTCCCGTTGCTGTTCTTGATCTACCTCTACGAGTCCGACGCCTTCCGCGACCTGCACCGCACCAACCTGGTGCTCACCATCGTGCTGGGCATTGCCCTGGGCATCGGGTGGGTGTTGTTCACCGGCCAGATAATGGCCAAGTCCTACGGTGTACCGCTCGGCGCCGGCGTGAGCGGATTCCGGATCATGCGCAACGGCTTGGGGATTCCCTTGGGCGGTGCGGTTTTGATGCTGGCGCCGGCGGTGGTGGTCCGCCTGTTGCGCCCGGCGAGCCGGGAATCATTGGACGGGTTCATGATCGGCGCTCTCGGTGCGACGACTTTCACCGCGGCAGCCACCCTGACCCGGCTGGCCCCCCAGCTCAGCACCGGTATGGTGGCGCGCAACCGGCCGATGTCCGGTCTGCTCGTCGAGGCCGGAATCCGTGGTATCGCAGTGCCATTGACCGCGGCGGCCATCGGCGGGCTGATCGGCGCGGCGCTGTGGTTCACCCGACCTGCCACCAAGGCCGACAAACACGTCGGATACGTGCGCCTGGTGATGTTCACCTGCGCGCTTGCGGTGCTGGCGATCTACGCCGCACTGGGCCTCGTCGACGTGGCACGCATCCCCCAGTGGATTCAATTGACCGTGCACATCGTGGTCGCATTGACGGCGATATTGGCGCTACGTGTCGGTCTGCACTTGGCCCTGTTGCACGAAGCACACGACGAGATCGCCTCGGACCGACCAATTTTCTGTCCGCGCTGCGGTCACATCGTGCCCGACATGGCGTTCTGTCCGCACTGTGGTGCGGCCACCCATGCGTCGTCACGCACGTCTCGCGCCGAACGCCGTAGACACCGTCCGGTACGCGATCCGGGGTCCGACGACAGGTGAGCACGTTTTTTCCCGGCTACGCGGTACCCGTCTCGACCGGCAGAATCCGCGCCATTCGCGGCACCTCGGTGCTGAAACTGCTGGCCGTCCTCGGCACCGCCATCGCCCTGGTGGCCGGTGTGCTGGCCTGGATCTCGAAAACCACCAGTGCGCCGCCTGCGCGGTATATGTGTCCGCCCGATTGCGGACATCCACCGATGGGACAAGCCGTCGCGATCAACCCGGTGTTCACCGCGCCCGACGGGAGCTTCTCGGTCTCGTACCCCGCGGCGGGGACGGCCTACAAGGTCACCACCGCCCGTACCGGCGTCACCGCCGAATTCACCGCCGGTGACGGCGGGATGATGCAGTTGATGAGCCGGCCCGCCGACGGCCGGACACCGAAGGACATCGCCAATTCCCTTATCGGCACGACGTTCCCGGACACCACCACCGCCTACGAGATTCCCAACGCGATGGTGGGCTACCGGCCAGGTTACGGCGTCGTCGCGGACTGCTGGCCGCAGAGCGCCACCAGCAGCTACGCCCGCATGCGCGTCATCGTGATGGTCGCGGTCAAGGACGACCTTGCGCTGATCGCCTCCGCCGTTGGTCCGTATCACGAATTCGGGCCGCAATCGGGCTCCGGCAAGCCGTCCGGGGCCAACCTCCAGCTCGCGCTCGACATGGGTAAGTACGTCAACAGTTTCCGTTGGCGTGGCGACCCTCACCGCTGACCACCGAAACCGCCAATTGACGTCCGCGGCGCGACCCCCCGGGTTAGAGTTTGCCAGCCGGTCGATTTCGACGGCTGCATGTGAACCACCCGCCGGGGGAAGTTAGGACAAAACATGAGGTCACGTCGATTTACTCGTCGCCTCGCAGTCGCTGCGGCCGCTGCCGCCATTGTCGGAATGACCACGCTCAGTGCTTGCGGCACCGGCGAGAAGGCACCCGAGACCACGACGCCGACCACGACGACAACGACCACGATGTCGACGTCCCCAGCGCCCGTGGCACCGACCGAGAAGAACGTCGTGCCCAGCGGCGCCAACAAGTTCACCCCGACCCACGCCGGGCCACCGGCGCCGCCCACCGGGCGCCACGGGGCCGGCAGCCCGCATCGGCAATAAGTGCCCGATATCGCCGTCTCTTGATTCGGCCGGCAGGCGATGAGTAGCGGGACCGAGTCCCGTTTCGCGGCACCGTTTTGGCTGGCCGTCGGATTGTTTCTGGCCGCGGTGACGGCGTCCGCGGTGCTGCGGCTGCCGTCGGCCATGATCGGTCTCGCCGCCTTCGGATTGCCGCTGCTGTTCGGCACGTACCTGCGGGAAACCGCTGCGGGGCAAACTCTTCCGGTCCGCGCGGTGCTGCTCACCGTCACGCTCGGGATGGGGTTGGGCGCCGGGTGGACCCTGATGACCGGTTCCGTCGTGGCCCGGGAATACGACGTGCCCGTCGGCGTCGGCACCGAGCCGTTGCGAGTCGTCCGGGATGGGTTGGCCGTCCCGCTCGGCGCCATGACCCTGATGCTCGCCCCGGCCCTGGTGATCTGCCTGCTCGTGACGCGGCAGCCAAAGCCTCAGAACGGCTTTGCATTCGGCGCTCTGGGTGCAGTGGCCTTCACCGCGGCCGCTACGCTCTGCCGGCTGGGAACGCAGCTCGACGACGGGATCGTGGACAACGACCGGCCGTTGACCGGGTTGTTGGTGCAAGCCGGTATCCAGGCGGTGGCCGTGCCGGTGACTGCCGCGGCCACCGGTGGTCTCGTCGGCGTGATGCTGTGGTTCTCCCCGCCATCCGACACTCGGCATCGGCGGGTGCGGGCCATCGGCCTGACGACTGTCACCGTGGTCGGCCTGTACGCCGTCCTCGGCCTGATCGACGTCGCGCCGGCACCGCAGCTGGTGGTGTTGGCCGTGCATCTGATCGTGATGGCCTTGGCGGTACTGGCGGCACGGGCCGGCCTGCGGACGACCTCGCACGCCGGCGCGGGCCTCGACCCGGTGCGATTACCCGGTACTGTCCGGCCGATCGTCACCTGGGGCGTCGGCGTCACGCTGCTCACCGTCGCCCTGGCGGCGGTGTCGCTGGTAATCAGCGATCCCCCTGCGCGGTACGTCTGTCCACCGGATTGCGGCCGCCCGCCGACCAGTGAGGCGGTGGCGACCAATCCCCGTTTCACCGCCCCTGACGGTGCGTTCTCCGTCTCGTATCCCGCGTCCAGCGCGGTGTACCAGGCGAGCACCGCCGACGACGGCGTCACCGTGGATTATCTGATCGACGACGGCGGCACCATGCAGCTCATCGGGCGGCCCGCCGCGGGGCGGACACCAAAGGAGATCGCGAAGGCCCTGGTCGAGGAGACCTACCCGGATGCTGCGGTCGACTACGAGATTCCGAATGCAATGGTCGGATACCAACCTGGGTACGGCATGGTCGTCGACAGCTGGCCGCAGAACGCCACCGGAGACTACCTGCGGTTGCGGGTGGTCATTTTGGCCGCGGTCAAGGACGACCTGGCGCTGATCGCCGTGGCCGCCGGCCCGTACCACGAGTACGGCCCCGATTTCGGGCCGGGAATGCCGTCGGGCGCCAACCTCGACCTTGCTCAGGATATGGGCAAGTACGTCAACAGCTTTCGCTGGCGCGGGGATCCGCCGCGCTGATCATTCCCACTCGATGGTGCCCGGCGGCTTGCTGGTGACGTCCAGCACCACCCGGTTGACCTCGGGCACCTCGTTGGTGATCCGGGTCGAAATCCGTTCCAGCACTTCGTAAGGCACCCGAGTCCAGTCCGCCGTCATGGCGTCTTCACTGGAGACCGGCCGCAGCACGATCGGGTGACCGTAGGTGCGTCCGTCGCCCTGCACCCCGACCGAGCGCACGTCGGCAAGCAGGACCACCGGGCACTGCCAGATCTGCTGGTCCAAACCAGCGGCGGTGAGTTCCTCGCGGGCGATGGCGTCGGCGCGGCGCAGGGTGTCCAACCGGTCGGCGGTCACCTCTCCGACGATGCGAATGCCCAGCCCGGGGCCCGGGAAGGGTTGGCGGGCAACGATTTCCTCCGGCAGGCCGAGCTCACGGCCGACCGCCCGCACCTCGTCCTTGAACAGCAGCCGCAGTGGCTCGACGAGCTTGAACTTCAGGTCGTCGGGCAGGCCCCCGACGTTGTGGTGGCTCTTGATGTTGGCGGTGCCGGTGCCGCCGCCGGACTCCACGACGTCCGGGTACAGCGTGCCCTGCACCAGGAATTCGACGTCCGGTCCACCCTCCTCGACGATGCCGCGGACCGCACCCTCGAAAGCGCGGATGAACTCGCGGCCGATGATCTTGCGCTTGCCCTCGGGGTTGGTCACCCCACTGAGCGCTTCGAGGAACCGATCGGCAACGTCGACGGTCACCAGTTTGGCTCCGGTGGCGGCGACGAAATCTCGTTGCACCTGGGCCCGCTCCCCCGCGCGCAGCAGACCGTGGTCGACGAACACACAGGTCAGCCGGTCTCCGATGGCGCGTTGCACCAGCGCGGCGGCCACCGCGGAGTCGACACCGCCGGACAGCCCGCAGATGGCCTGGCCGTCCCCGATCTGGGCGCGGACCGCCTCGATCAACTGCTCGGCGATGTTGGCCGGGGTCCAGCCGGCGCCGATCCCTGCAAACTCGTGCAGGAACCGGCTCAACACCTGTTGGCCGTGCGGAGAGTGCAACACCTCGGGGTGGTACTGGACGCCGGCCAAGCGGCGGGCGCGGTTCTCGAAGCCCGCGACCGGGGCACCGGCGCTGGAGGCGACGACGTCGAAGCCCTCCGGCGCGGCGGTGACGGCGTCTCCGTGACTCATCCACACCGGCTGCGTGGTAGGCAACTCGGAGTGCAGGTCGCCGCCGGCAACGGTCAAATCGGTGCGCCCGTATTCGCTGGTGCCGGTGTGTTCGACAGTGCCGCCGAGCGCCTGGGCCATGGCCTGGAATCCGTAGCAGATGCCGAACACCGGAACGTCGAGATCGAACAGCGCGGGGTCCAGCCGCGGCGCGCCTTCGGCGTACACACTGGCCGGGCCACCCGAGAGCACGATGGCCTGCGGATCCTTGGCCTTGATCTCCTCGACACTGGCGGTGTGCGGGACGACCTCGGAAAACACCCGCGCCTCACGGACCCGGCGCGCGATCAGCTGTGCGTACTGGGCGCCGAAATCGACGACGAGGACGGGACGGGGAGATGCAGACGTCACCGCCACAGTCTAGTGGTGGCCCATCCGCGCAGCTGAGGCGCACAAACTCATGGCATCGACAGCTGCACTCTGACCATAGACTTTCAGGGGAACGACCGAGGGGGAGAGAAGTGGCAAAGTCATTGACGACCGACTGGGAATCCATGGTCTCGTCGGCTCGACTCTTGGCGGAGCAGGCTGCTCAGCTAGCTGCTGAACTGGACAGTATTGAGAAAGAGCGGGATGACCTGACATCGACGTGGACAGGAGCTGCTGCTTCGACGTTCGCGCCTGTGTGGCGAGAATGGCACGACGGGGCGCAACGCGTTGCCCGGGCATTGGACGAATCGTGTGATCTGCTCAGACAGGCGGCGACCACATACGTCGATCAAGATAATGAAGGCGCGCAGGCTATTGCCAGCAGCATTAATAGTGGCGGTGCGCTATGAGCAGGTATTCCGTAGACTTGGATCGCCTTCAAGAATTCGCTGATCGGTTGGCCGCGTTCAATTCCAGTGCCGAACATGTCGCAGGCGAGGCGGAACAGCAAGTCGCCGTGTTACACAGTTCGTGGACAGGAGACGCCGCCGACGCTCACCGCAGGTACCACACGGAATGGATGGACGCCGTAAGTCAAATGCGCGAGGCGTTGAATGCATTGCGGACGAAGATCGCCTCGGCGCACCGTGATTATTCGGGCACGGTAGCCCATAACGTCGCAATGTGGCCGTGATCTCTCAAGACCAAACACCCTTGCTGGAGATCACTTTCGCCGACTATGAGAATTTAGACTAAATGGCACCGATAATTGCAGATTCGGAAGTTCTGCTAAACGCGGCAAAACTCTACGATAACGCGCGAACAAGCGCTCCAATGGTGCTGAACAAACTGACCTCCACGCTTGATGAAAACTGGGGGTGTGCCGGCACCGACAACTCTGGTCACACTTGGGCGAACGGCTATGACCCAGCCGCCCTCGACGCCGTAAGGGCGGGCTTCGACGCGGTCAACGCCTTCGCTAAACTTCAGGACCTTTTGGCATTCACTGGCGTGAACCACGCCAACGCCGAGCGTGCTGCATCGACGCCACCCGGTGAAAAAATGGCCCCGCCCGCATTGGCCTCACAATATTCCGCAGGAGCGTTCAAAGGTTCCTACGGGGGCGACACCGACGCACCGCTCGGTTGGGGTTTAGTCAGCCGTTGGCTGCAAGGACACCTTTGGCCGAACGGCGATCCATCCAAACTTCGCAAGCTCGGCAGCGCATGGGCCGAAGCCGCAAAGGGGCTTCGCGCAGCCAGCACCCAGGCGGGGCCTGCGTGGTCAGCGATCGAAGACCTTTCCTCTCCTGAGTTTGACAAGGCGTTGGCACAGATGGACCTGGTGGCCAACAACGTCGAGGCACTCGCCAGTCACTTCGAAAGCCTTGGCCACTCATGCGATAACTGGGCGCACCAGATTGACGAGGCGCATCGGAAGATCCGTGAGATCATTTCCGACAGCCTCGGCTGGGCGATCGCTGCAGGGATCGTCGGTGGAATCGTCGGAAGTCTCGTTGGGCCGGAAGGCACCGTCGGCGGAGCGGGACTAGCAGCTGGGTCAGCAGCGTCGGGGGCAGCGTCCTCGATACTTCCAATTCTCGTCAGCCTCGACGTCGCCGCCGGCATCGCAACAGGTGCAGTCGTCGGAGGAACTGTTGCCGTCGGGGTCGCAGCGGCCGAAATCTCTCAAGATCTGCAGCCTCTACTTCAGGCGAATGCTTCGGTCTACAATTCCGACGGATCCGGCATGGTGAGCGGTCCAGCGGGTAACTTCTACCCAAAACCGAACAACCTCAACGCTTTCCCGAAGGCTAAACGCGTACCGCCCAAGACACGGATGAGTGGCGGTCGGATGCGAGCACGCTGGAAGGACGATAAAGACAATATTTATGAGTGGGATAGTCAGCACGGAAAAGTCGAGGTTTATGACAAGAGGGGTACACACAAGGGTGAATTTGATCCCAACACCGGTGCTCAGACCAAGCCTGCGGACCCTACAAGAAAAGTGACTCCCTGACCTATGTGGCAACTTGAAGGTTATAATGCGAAGACCGAGGACCTGGAATGCGAAATCCCGCTCCCGCAGCTCGACAGCTCCGGCGTTCGACAAATTCTTCACATCGACGACGATCAACCGATCGAACCGTTCTTGTTCGAGGCCAATGACCCTGCGACGTTGAACCAACTTCTTTCGTTCAGCGATGAATCAATAAACGTGGAACCGTCTTTGACCTATTTTCTCGCCTTCTCCAGCGACTGAGCACGCGGTAGCACCGCCCGGCCACGACGGCGAGGTTGCCGGCATGTTTAAACCCCCACCTCGTGTGGTGATTACGCATGATGGAGAAGACGTCGGCGAAAGCGAGGACCCTGTGCTGGGCCTGCCCGAGCAGATCACCGCGTGCCTGTTCGATCTCGACGGTGTTCTCACCGACACCGCCAGCGTGCACAAGAAGGCCTGGAAGGCCATGTTCGACGAGTTTCTGCGCACCAGGGCCGAACAAACCAGTGAGCCGTTCGTCGAGTTCGACATCGACGACGACTACCTGCGTTACGTCGACGGCAAGCGTCGCGAGGACGGCGTGCGCTCGTTCCTGGCCAGCCGCGGAATCGTCATTCCCGAAGGGACGCCGGACGACGCCATCACCGTCGACACCGTCGAAGGACTGGGCAACCGCAAGAACGCGATGTTCCACCGGACCCTCAAGCGCGACGGCGTCGAGGTGTTCGAGGGCTCGCGCCGTTACCTGGAAGCGGCGGTAAGAGCGGGGCTACACCGAGCGGTGGTGTCTTCCAGCGCCAACACCGAGGAGGTGCTCAACATCACGGGACTGGACACATTCATCGAACAGCGGGTGGACGGGGTGACGATGCGCGACGAGAACCTGCCGGGGAAACCGGCGCCGGACAGCTTCCTGCGCGCCGCCGAACTTCTCGGTGTGCCCCCGGCACAGGCGGCAGTGTTCGAAGATGCGTTGGCCGGCGTCGCGGCCGGGCGGGCCGGTCAGTTCGGTTTCGTGGTCGGCGTGGACCGGGTCGGGCAGGCCGCCGAGCTGCGCCGTGACGGCGCCGACATCGTGGTGACGGACCTCGGCGACCTGCTGGAGCCGCGATGATGATCACCCACGAGGCCTACCCGGTGGAACCGTGGCAGGTGCGCGAAACCCAGTTGGACCTCAACCTGCTGGCACAGTCGGAATCGCTGTTCTCGTTGTCCAACGGTCATATCGGCCTGCGGGGCAATCTCGACGAGGGCGAGCCGTACGGCCTACCCGGGACATATCTGGCCGGATACTTCGAGGTACGCCCACTCCCCTACGCAGAAGCGGGATTCGGTTATCCCGAAGCCGGCCAGACCGTCGTCAACGTCACCAACGGCAAGCTGCTGCGCCTGCTCGTCGACGACGAACCGTTCGACGTGCGCTACGGCGAACTCATCGACCATGAGCGCACACTCGACCTGCGCGCCGGAACCCTGACCCGCCATGCCCACTGGCGCTCGCCGGCGGGAAAGCAGGTCAAGCTGGTCTCCACCAGGCTGGTGTCGTTCGCCCACCGCGGCGTCGCCGCCATCGAGTACATCGTCGAGGCAGTCGACGAATTCGTCCGCGTCACGGTGCAATCCGAGCTTGTCACCAACGAAGACCAGCCAGAGACCTCCGACGACCCTCGGGTGTCGGCGGTGCTCAAGAAGCCACTGCAGGCTGTTCATCACGAAAACACCGACCACCGCGCACTTCTCGTGCATCGCACCACCGGCAGCGCTTTGACGATGGCTGCCGGGATGGATCACGACGTCGAGGTACCCGGCCGCGTCGAGGTCAGCACCGACTCTTACGAGGACCTGGCCCGGACAACCGTGATCTGCGGGCTGCGTCCAGGCCAGAAACTGCGCATCGTCAAGTATCTCGCCTACGGCTGGTCGAGCCTGCGCTCACGCCCGGCACTGCAGGATCAGGTCGCAGCCGCCATCACCGGCGCCCGCTACAGCGGCTGGCAAGGTCTGCTCGACTCCCAACGGGCCTACCTCGACGAGTTCTGGGACTGTGCGGACGTGGAGGTCGAGGGCGACCCGGATTGCCAGCAGGCGGTGCGGTTCGGGTTGTTCCACGTGCTTCAGGCCAGCGCCCGGGCCGAGCGCCGTGCCATCGCCGGTAAGGGCTTGACCGGCACCGGCTACGACGGCCATGCGTTCTGGGACACCGAAGGTTTCGTGCTCCCGGTGCTGACGTACACCAAGCCCCAGGCCGCCGCCGACGCACTGCGCTGGCGCGCCTCCACGCTGGACTTGGCCCGCGAACGCGCCGCCCTCCTCGACCTGAAGGGAGCCAGTTTCCCGTGGCGCACCATCCGGGGCGAGGAATGTTCGGCGTACTGGCCGGCCGGCACGGCCGCCTGGCACATCAACGCCGACATCGCCGCCGCCTTCGAGCGCTATCGCATTGTCACCGGCGATGATTCGTTGGAGAAGGAGTGCGGACTGGCGGTCTTGGTGGACACCGCGCGGTTGTGGATGTCACTCGGCCACCATGACCGTTACGGGATCTGGCACCTGGACGGGGTGACCGGTCCCGACGAGTACACCGCCATGGTGCGTGACAACGTCTTCACGAATCTGATGGCGGCACACAACCTTCGGGTGGCCGCCGACGCCTGCACCCGCCATCCCGACGCCTCCTACGCGATGGGCGTGACCACCGAGGAGACCGCGGCCTGGCGCGACGCCGCCGACGCCGCGCACATTCCCTATGACGAGGAATTGGGTGTGCACCCACAGTGCCAGGGGTTCACCACACTGGCCGAGTGGGATTTCTCGGCCAATACCACCTATCCGCTTCTGCTCAACGAACCATATGTGCGGCTCTACCCCACCCAGGTGCTCAAACAGGCCGATCTGGTGCTGGCCATGCAGTGGCAGAGCCACGCCTTCACCCCCGAACAGAAGGCACGCAACGTCGATTACTACGAGCGGCGCACGACGCGGGACTCGTCTCTGTCGGCCTGCACCCAGGCCGTGATGTGCGCCGAGGTGGGCCATCTGGAGCTGGCCCACGACTATGCCTACGAGGCCGCGTTGATCGACCTGCGGGACCTGCACCGCAATACCCGTGACGGATTGCACATGGCCTCACTGGCCGGGTCATGGACTGCATTGGTGGCCGGTTTCGGCGGGGTACGTGACGACGAGGGCATCCTGTCGGTAGACCCGCACCTGCCCGACGGCATTTCCTGCCTGCGTTTCCGACTGCGGTGGAGGGATTTCCGGGTGACGGTCGAAGCGAAGCATCACGACGTCACCTACACCTTGCGCGACGGGCCCGACGGTTCGCTGACCATCCGCCACTCCGGAAAAGACGTAGTGCTCAACACGCAGAAGCCGACCACGGTCAAGGTGGTGCCGCGCCATGCCCTGCTGCCACCGCCGCCACAGCCGCCCGGACGCGAGCCGCTGCGCCGTCGCGCCGGCCACGGCTGCTGACTATTCCGCTCGCGGGTTTGTCGGGCGGAGCATCCGTGCGATCTCCGCGCCGACGGCCTCACGGACCTCCTCGTCGGCATCCAGACCGGCCGCCGACCGCAAGAACGGTTCGAACAACCGCCAACCCATTTGCAGGGCAACCGCATTCGCCACCGCCAGTCGACCGCCGCGCGGATCGTCGAAGTTCGGCAGGACCTGACCGAGCAGGCGGGTGACGCCCGGAAACCGGGTCTGCAGCTGCCCCACCGGGTACCCGTCGAGCAGCGCCCGGGCCATCACCCGCATGTGCTGATCCATGTTCCGGTCGATCTCCTCGGCCGGGCCGTCGCCGTCGAGCAGTTCGGTGAGCTTTGTCCCGAGATGCTCCAGCACCGCGCCGACCAACTGATCCTTGGTGCCGAAGTGCCGGTAGATCAGCCCGTGGTTGACGTTGGACTTGGCGGCGATGTCCCGGATCGATGTGGCCGACGGCCCACGCTCGGCAAAAAGTTCCGCCGCAGCGGATAGCGCCGCGGCCACCACCTCGTCGCGACCGACCGGCCCCTTCGACGGTGGCGGCGGTGTAGTCATCCGGCTACACTAGCCCACATCCGGGTGTAGTCACCTGACTACATCTCGTCTCATCAGTGAAGTCTCATCAGTGGAAAGGACGTTCGATGACTGCTTCTGTGGCCACTCCCCCCACCATCACGAAGCTTGGCAGCCGCATCGGTGCTCGCATCGACGGCGTGCAACTGGGTGGAGATCTCGACGCCGACACGATCGCCGCCATCCGACAGGCGCTACTCGAACACAAGGTGGTGTTCTTCGGCGGTCAACACCACCTGACCGACGAGGAACACAACGCGTTCGCCCGCCTGCTCGGGCGGCCGATCGGTCACCATGCGCTGAGGTCTGCCGATGCGCCGTTGATCACCCCGATCGACTCCGAGTACGCCAAGGCCACCCGCTGGCACACCGACGTCACGTTCGTGCCCGACTATCCGGCGATCTCGATCCTGCGCGCGGTGACCCTGCCCAGCTACGGCGGGTCCACTCTGTGGGCGTCGACCGCGGCGGCCTACGACGCGCTACCCGAGCCACTCAAACACCTCACCGAGAACCTGTGGGCTGTACACAGCAATCGGTTCGATTACGCGGCGGCGCCGGTGGCCGCTCTGACCGACGAACAGCAGCAGATGCGAGCCGCCTTCGAGAAGCCTGATTTCCGCACCGAGCACCCGGTGGTGCGGGTGCACCCGGAAACCGGTGAACGCACCCTGGTGGCCGGGGACTTCGCTCGTGGCTTCCTCGGCCTGGACAGCCACGAATCGGCCACCCTGTTGGAGCTCTTGCAGCGTCGAATCACCATGCCGGAGAACACGGTCCGCTGGACCTGGGCGCCCGGTGACGTGGCAATCTGGGACAACCGGGCCACCCAGCACCGCGCCGTCGACGACTACGACAACCAGCGCCGGGTGATGCACCGCGTGACGCTTGCCGGTGACGTGCCGGTCGACATCCACGGGAACCGCAGCCGGCCGCTCGCGGATGCGGCGCTGCTGCAGGCAGTCTGATCACATCTTGATGGCCGGGATCAGCCTGGTCATGTTCCACAGCCGGTTGCGCCTGGCCGAGAGCGCCGAAACGGTCAACGCTCCCACCGAGATCAGCACCAGCGTGATGATCGCCTGCCAGAGCCGATGGTCGATACCGCCCAGGATGAGCTGGCGTAAACCGTTGACCCCGAACGTCATCGGGTCGTAGGTGTGGAAGATCTGGAACGGGCGTGAGGTGGTCTCCACCGGGTACATGCCGCCGGCGCTCACCAGCTGCAACATGAGCAGCGCCATCACCAGCACCCGGCCCACGGCGGGGCCGACGAAGGCGTTGATCGCCTGTGTGGCAGCGACGAACGTGCACGACACCAGGATCATGAAACCTAGCATCGCGACCGGATGTGCCACCTGCATGCCGAGCGCGAACCGGACCACGCAGTACAGGATGATCGCCTGGAAGATCCCGATCACGGCGGCGGGCAAATAGCTCGCCAGGACTACCCGGATCGCCAGGACCTCCGCGGCGATCGGGCGGGTCTGCAACGGCCGCAACACCATCCACAGCACGAGGGCGCCGAAGAACAGAGCGAGCGTGATGAAGAACGGCGCCATCCCGGTGCCGAAGTTGGGCGCGGCGTTTTCGTCTGAGTTCTGCAGGTGAACCGGGCCGCCGATGGTGTCGGCGATCGCCGCCTTCTGTTCGGGCGTCCAGTCCGGCACCTGGCCGGCACCGTCGGCGAGCTTGGTGGCCAACTCCGCCGAACCGGTTCGCAGTTGCCCGGTGCCACTCTTCAACTGCGTGGCGCCGGTGTCGAGCTTGGCGATGCCCGTCGCCAATTCCGCGTTACCGGAGGCGAGTTGCTGAGCTCCGCTGCGCAATTGATTCAGCTTCGCACTGAGATCGGCATTCTTGCTGCCCACCTGATCGAGCGCGGAGTTCAACGGGCTGCCCGGACTGCGCAGCGACGACGTCATCGAGATCGCGGCGTTCTCGGCGTCGGTCAGCTGTTGACGAATCTGCGGCGTGAACTGATGGGCCCGAAGGTCGTCGGCCACGCCACGCAGTGTTCCGGCGGCGTTGTTGGCGATCGGGTCTGGGCTCGCCGATAGCTGGTCGATCACCGAGGACAGTGCCGTGGCGGCCCCGTCCTGCGCCGCGGCGATGGCCCCGATCTGGTCATTGGCCTGCCGGAGCGCCGCGGTGCCGTCTTGCAACTGTTGGGTGTCGCCGCCGATCTTCGACAGGGCGGAGGTCACCGCGACCAATGGGTCGGTGGCCTTGGTGATTCCGTCGGAGAGCTGCTTGGCACCGGTGGCCAACTGGGCCGAACCGGAGCGCGCGTCGTGCAGACCGGATGCCAACCGGCCTGCTCCGTCGTCGACTTTCACCGCCCCGTCGGCCAATTGGGCCGCACCGTCGGCTGCCTGCTTGATCCCCGCCCCGGAACTGACCACCACGGAGAGCACCTGGTTGACCGCCTGCCCGGAGATCCGGGTGGATACAGCGTTGAGGACCTGGTCGACAGCGGTACGGCCGATGTTCGACGAGATGTAGTTGTTGGCGTCGTTGTAGACCGCAATCAGGTTGGCCTGTTTGGGTTTTCCGGTCAGTGGCGAGGCGATCGCCTCGCTGAAGTCCGGCGGCAGTTCGAGCATGAAGTAGTACTTGCCGTGCTCGACTCCGGTGCGTGCCTCATCCGCATCCACGACGTGCCAGTTCAAGCTCGCGTCGTCGGTCAGGCTCTTGGCGATCTCGGCCCCGGCGTTGAGGTGCTGGCCCGAAACCTCCGCGCCCCGATCGGAATTGACCAACGCCACGGGCATCTTGTCCACCTGGCCGAAGGGATCCCAGTAGGCCCACAAGTACAAGGCGCCGTATACCAGCGGCAGCAGCATCAGCACCACGATCGCGGCGCGGGTCATGCGGCTGCGTTTGAAGCGTTTGATCTCCGAGCCGAAGGCGAGACCAGCGGCCGGGGTGCCGAAGGCGAGACCGGCAGCCGGGGTGCCGAAGGCGAGACCAGCGGGTGTAGTCGGCATGTCAGTTCTTTCCGGTCAGGATGCGGTGATCGTGCAGATCGTGGTCGGGGGCGTCGTTGCCGAGCGGATTCGTCACGCCCACAACGACACTGCGTTGCGTGGCGATGGCTCCCAGTCGCTCGACCGCAAGGGCCCGTCGGACGTTGTCCCGGACCTGTTCGAGATCACCCACCACCAAGATCGGGCGGTTCGAGAACAGTGCCAGGGTGACCTTCACCAGAAACAGGTCGAGATCGGACAGTTCACTGATGTAGGTGTCGGCCGCCGGCGGCGTAAGTTCTCCGAACACCTCGCGCAGTTCGGCTTCACCGGCGTCGCGCGGCACGCGCCGGTACCACGGCGCCAGCCAGCGGCGCTGCTCGGCGAGGACCGTCTGCACGGTGACCGAGTCTTCGAGGTCGTCGATGTCAGCGAAGGCGGCGATGGCGCAATGCCGCCGGATCGCCCGGGGTTGCGTCTCACCGCACACGGTCACGGTGCCGTGGGTGGGCTTGAGCCGGCCGGCCAGGGTGAGCAACAGGGCGGTCTGACCCCAGCCGCCGGGCATCTGGATGGCGTGGAAGCCCGGCGTCAGCTCGAGGTCGACGTCGGAGAACAACGGGCCGTGTTCACCGTCGACGCCCAACCCCGCCGCAGTGATCTGCGGCGCGACGTGCTCCTCGTCCTTGTCGTCCATGGAAAGCCTTTCGATACTCACTGGTATCCATACGATACTAGCGAGTATTCTGTTACTCATGCCGCCTGTCAAACCTGCACGCACCCGCCCCACCCGCGACGAGGTCCGTGATCGGATCCTGGATGCCGCCTTGAAGGTGTTCGCGGCCGAGGGGTTCGCCGGTGCCACCATCGACGCGATCGGTCACGCCGCGGGCTTCACCAAGGGCGCGGTCTACTCGAACTTCGAATCCAAGGATGAGCTGTTCCTGGCGCTGCTGGACCGGCAGTTCGAGAGCCGCGGAGCGTTGATCGCGACCGCGCTCGACAGCGGCCACGGCGACACGGCCGCCATCGCGGCAGCCTTGAGCCGCTCCACGCTGGAGTCGATACACGACCAGACCGAGTACCAGATCGTGCTCATGGAGTACTGGCTGCGCGCCATCCGTGATCCCCAGCTGCGCGAGCGCCTGGTGGCCCGCCGTCGAACCGCCGCCGATCAGGCGCTGGGCATCGTCGAACAGGCCGGCACCGCATTGCCCGGCAAGCAGCTGTCGGCTCTGGCGCAATTGGTGGTGACCATCATCGCGGGCATCGCCACCGAGGAAGTGCTGCAACCGGGAGCGATCGACGTCGAGACCCTCACCCGGCTGTTCAGCGCGCTACTGGACTCCAGCCCCGCCACCGGGCAGTGACGTGATCAGGCCAGCTTCTTGTGCAGCGGGCGCCCGCCCGTGGCCTCGAAGATGACCCGCTTGCCGATCTCGACGGCATGGTCGGCGAATCGTTCGTAGTAGCGGCCCAGCAACGCCACATCGACGGCCGAGCACACCCCGTCGTCCCAATGCCGGTCCAACAGCAGGGTGAACAGGTGCCGGTGCTCGGCGTCCACCGCGTCGTCCTCATCGCGCAGGCGTGCGGCGGCGTCGGTATCGCGTGAGATCAGTACCTCCTGGGCGGTGCGCGCCAACCGCACGGCCTGGGCTCCCATGTCGGCGAAGCTCGAGCGCACCTCGTTCGGTAGCGCGCAACCGGGATGACGGAGCCGCGAGATGTCCGCGACATGGACCGCGAGCGCGCCCATCCGGTCGAGATCGGCGGCGATGTGCATCGAGCCGACGACCGTGCGCAGCTCACTGGCCACCGGCTGCTGCAGCACCAGCAGCCGAAACGCTGACTCTTCGATGCGGCGGTTGTAGTCGGCGATGTGTTCGTGGTCGGCGATCACCTGCTCGGCCAGCGTGAGGTCGGCCTCGAGCAGGGCCTGGTTCGCGCGTTGCATCGCATCGACGGCAAGTCCACACATCTCGGCCAGCTGGTTGCACAGTGTCGCCAGCTCGTCACGGAAAGCCTCGCGCATCGCCCACTCCTTCAGTCCCGGGCTGCCCAGGGACGCGGGCCGGACGTCAACCGCCCGAGTTGACCGGCTCGATGGGCAGCCGCCGCAATCCGGCGGGCGCTTCGGCCGGCACCACGGGATGCTCGGGCGCGATCGGCGCCAGTTTGCGGTACGGCTCATTCTGCCCCGGTCGGTCGTCTTTGTGCCCCTTGTTCGGCCACAATGACGCCGCCCGTTCGGCTTGGGCAGTGATCGACAGCGACGGGTTGACGCCGAGGTTCGCCGAGATCGCCGCACCGTCCATCACGTAGAGCGTCGGGTAGTTGTACACGCGCTGATACGGGTCGATGACGCCGTGCTCGGCGTCCTCGCCGATGGCCGCGCCGCCCAGGAAGTGGGCGGTCAGCGGGATGTTGAACAGCTCGCCCCAGGTGCCGCCGGCCACGCCGTCGATCTTCTTGGCGATCCGCCGGGTCACCTCGTTGCCGACCGGGATCCAGGTCGGGTTGGGTTCACCGTGCCCCTGTTTGGACGACATGATGCGGGCGCCCAACGGGCCCCGCTTGGTGAACGTGGTGATCGAGTTGTCCAGGTGCTGCATCACCAGCGCGATCACGGTCCGCTCGCTCCACTGCTTGGGGTTGAGCAGACGCACGAGTTCGCGGGGATTCTCGCCGGCCTGCTCGAAGAACTGCCGCCAGCGCGGTACATCGGTGCCTTTGGGCCCGGCGCCGTCAGTCATCAAGGTCTGCAGCAGGCCCATGGCATTGGACCCCTTGCCGTACCGCACCGGCTCGACGTGGGTATCGGCAGTCGGGTGGATCGACGACGTGATCGCCACACCGTGGGTCAGGTCCAGATCCGGTGCCACCGTCAGCCTGCCCGCGCCGACGATCGACTCGGAGTTGGTCCGGGTGAGCACACCGAGGCGAGCCGACAACTTCGGAAGCTTCCCGGTGTCACGCATCTTGAACAGCAGCTTCTGAGTGTTGTACGTGCCCGCAGCCAGGATCAGATGCGTCGCGGTGAACGTCTTGCGCTTACGGCGCAGCTTGCTGCCGGTGCGGACGGTGGTGACTTCCCACAGGCCGTCGGTGCGCTGCCCGAAGCTGGTCACCGTGGTCATCGGATGCACTTGGGCCCCAGCCGATTCCGCGAGTCCGAGGTAGTTCTTGACGAGCGTGTTCTTGGCCCCGTGGCGGCAACCGGTCATACACTCACCGCACTCCAGGCAACCGGTGCGAGACGGCCCGGCACCACCGAAGAACGGATCGGGCACGACTTTGCCGGGCGTCTTCTGCCCGTCCGGCCCGAAGAACACCCCGACCGGGGTGGGTACGAACGTGTCGCCACAGCCCATGTCATCGGCGACCTCTTTCATCACCCGGTCGGCGTCGGTGAAGGTCGGGTTGGTGACCACGCCGAGCATCCGCTGGGCCTGGTCGTAGTGCGGCATCAGTTCTTCGCGCCAGTCGGTGATGCCCTTCCACTGCGGGTCGTTGAAGAACGGCGCAGGAGGCACGTACAGGGTGTTGGCGTAGTTCAGGGAGCCGCCGCCCACCCCGGCGCCGGCCAGGATCATGCAGTTGCGCAGCAGATGGATGCGCTGGATGCCGTACATGCCGAGTTTCGGCGCCCACAGGAACTTGCGCAGGTCCCAGGAGGTCTTGGCGAAGTCGGCGTCGGCGAAGCGTCGGCCGGCTTCGAGTACACCGACCCGATAGCCCTTCTCGGTGAGCCGCAGCGCGCTGACGCTGCCGCCGAATCCCGAACCGATCACCAAGACGTCGTAGTCAGGCTGCATGCTCTCAGTATGACGCTACCGGCAGGTAACTTCTAGACAGGAGGGCCTAACTTGTAAAGGAAAGCCCGTTTTCCTGGCCCTGGCTTTCGACGTGAGGGCTGCCCTCCGCGCCGGATCACCGCCCTGCGGTGGAAAACGGCGACGAGAGCCCGGCCGGCAGCAAGATCAAGAACCGACCGACAGGCCGACCTTCTGGAATTCCTTGAGATCGCAGTACCCGGCCTTGGCCATCGACCGGCGCAGGCCGCCGACGAGGTTCAACGACCCGAACGGATCGTCTGACGGTCCGTTGAGCACCTGCTCCAGCCCGGGCCGCTCGTCGACGGCAACCTGTAGCAGCGCCCCGCGCGGCAACGACGGGTGCGCGGCAGCCGCCGGCCAGAACCAGCCACCGCCCTGCGCTTCGGCGGCCACCGCCAAGGGCGTGCCCAGCACCACGGCGTCGGCACCACAGGCGATCGCCTTGGCCAGTTCGCCCGAGGTGTGGATATCGCCGTCAGCCAGCACGTGCACGTACCGGCCACCGGTCTCGTCGAGGTATTCGCGACGCGCGGCGGCCGCGTCGGCGATCGCGGTGGCCATCGGCACGCTGATGCCGAGCACCTCGTCGCTGGTCGTCACCCCCGAGGTCGACCCGTAGCCGACGATCACGCCGGCCGCCCCGGTGCGCATCAGGTGCAGCGCGGTGCGATGGTCGAGCACGCCACCGGCGACGACCGGGATGTCGAGCTCGGAGATGAAGGTCTTGAGATTCAGCGGCTCCCCGTCGGATGCAACCCGCTCGGCGGAGATGATCGTGCCCTGGATGACCAGCAGGTCGATGCCGGCCGCCACCAGCGTCGGGGTCAGCGCCTGGGCGTTCTGCGGGCTGACACGCACCGCGGTGGTCACCCCGGCCTCGCGGATGCGGGCCACCGCCGCCCCGAGCAGCTCGGGATCCAGTGGCGCCGAATGCAATTCCTGCAACAGCCGGATGGAGGCCGAATCGTCGTCGGCCTTCGCGGCGACCTCGAGTACCTGAGCGATCTTCTCCTCGACGTCGGCGTGCCGGCCGATCAGGCCCTCGCCGTTGAGCACCCCGAGCCCGCCGAGCCGACCCATCTCGATCGCGAACTCCACCGACACCAGCGCATCGGTGGGATGAGCGACGACAGGAACTTCGAAGCGGTAGGCATCGAGCTGCCAGGCCGTCGAGACGTCCTTGGACGAGCGGGTGCGCCGCGACGGCACGATCGTGACGTCGTCGAGCTCGTAGGTGCGACGGGCGGTCCTGCCCATGCCGATTTCAACCATGTCGCGCATGACTGACTATTTTCTCCTGCCCCACCGATTCAGCGGGTGTAGTAGTTGGGGGCCTCGACAGTCATGGTGATGTCGTGCGGGTGGCTCTCCTTCAAACCCGCCGCCGTGATCTGGACGAACTGCGCCTGCTGCAACTGCTCGATGGTGCCCGAGCCGGTGTAGCCCATGGCCGCGCGCAAACCGCCGGTGAGCTGATGGATCACGGTGCCCAGCGGGCCACGGAACGGCACCCGGCCCTCGATGCCCTCGGGCACGAGCTTGTCCTCGGACAGCACGTCGTCCTGGAAGTAGCGGTCCTTGGAATAGGACTTGCCGCCGCCACGGCCCTGCATCGCGCCGAGTGAGCCCATGCCGCGGTAGCTCTTGAACTGCTTGCCGTTGACGAAGATCAGCTCACCCGGTGATTCGGCGGTGCCGGCCAACAGCGATCCCAGCATGGCCGTCGAGGCTCCTGCCGCCAGCGCCTTGGCGATGTCACCGGAGTACTGCAGGCCGCCGTCGGCGATCACCGGGACACCGTAGGGCTTGCACGCCGCAACAGCTTCGAGGATCGCGGTGATCTGTGGGGCGCCGACACCGGCGACCACGCGAGTGGTGCAGATCGAGCCCGGACCCACACCGACCTTGACCGCGTCCGCACCGGCGGCCACCAGCGCGGCGGCCGCGGCGCGGGTGGCGACGTTGCCGCCGACCACCTCGACCCGGTCACCCACGGTCTTCTTCAACCGGGCCACCATGTCGAGCACCCCGCGGTTGTGGGCGTGGGCGGTGTCGACGATCAGCACGTCGACACCGGCGTCGACGAGGTTCATGGCGCGCGCCCAGGCGTCGTCGCCGACACCGACTGCGGCGCCGACCAGCAGCCGGCCATCGCGGTCCTTGGTGGCCAGCGGGAACTGCTCGGTCTTGACGAAGTCCTTGACCGTGATCAGGCCGGTGAGCTTGCCGTGGCCGTCCACGATCGGCAGCTTCTCGATCTTGTGGCGACGCAGCAGGCCCAGCGCAGCTTCCGCGGACACGCCCTCCTGGGCGGTGATCAGCGGCGCCTTGGTCATCACCTCGGCGACAGGCTTGTTCTCGTCGACCTCGAAGCGCATGTCGCGGTTGGTGATGATCCCGACAAGTTGCCCGTCGGCATCCACCACGGGGAGACCCGAGATCCGGAACCGGGCGCACATCGCGTCGACCTCGCCCAGCGTGTCCGACGGCGAGCAGGTGACCGGGTCGGTGACCATGCCGGCCTCCGAGCGCTTCACGGTCTCCACCTGGGCGGCCTGCTCGGCGGCCGGAAGGTTGCGGTGCAGCACACCCATGCCGCCGGCACGCGCCATCGCGATGGCCATCCGCGATTCGGTGACGGTGTCCATCGCGGAACTCACCAGGGGTACCCGCAGCCGGATGTTGCGGGTCAGCTGGCTGGAGGTATCGGCGGTGGCCGGGACCACGTCGGAAGCAGCAGGCAGCAGCAGAACGTCATCAAAGGTGAGGCCGAGCATCGCGATCTTGGTGGGATCGTCGCCGCCGGTCGGCACCGGTACGGCGATGGGAACGCTGCTTTCAGCGATCGACATGGGTGGGGCCTCCAGTGGCAGGCGTGGGGCGTATGAAGCAATTCTATCGGCTCGGATATTGACAGTGATGTTGCCGCTCCCCGCACCTCAGGGACACATCGCGGCGCAGATCAGGACGGCTGGCGCGATGCATGGACGGCTGCGTAGTGTGGGACACGTGCGTGACCACCTCCCCCCTGGTTTGCCGCCCGATCCGTTTGCCGATGATCCCTGCGATCCTTCGGCTGCGCTGGACGCCATCGAGCCGGGCCAGCCCCTGGACCCCCAGGAACGAACGGCTGTCGAGGCAGATCTCGCCGATCTCGCGGTCTACGAAGCGTTGTTGGCGCACAAGGGAATCCGCGGCCTCGTAGTCTGCTGCGACGAATGCCAGCAGGACCACTACCACGACTGGGACATGCTGCGGGCCAACCTGCTGCAGCTGCTCGTCGACGGCACGGTCCGCCCGCACGAGCCGGCCTACGATCCCGAACCCGATGCCTACGTGACATGGGACTACTGCCGCGGCTACGCCGACGCGTCCCTCAACGAGGCCACCTCGGACACCGACGGCTACCGCACCGACGGCTACCGCTGAGAACCGCCTAGACCCGGCACCAGGGGCACCTCGACTCCCGGCGCCGCCGCACCCTCTTCTTGATGCCCGCCCGCCGGGCTTTCGTGATTCGCACCACCACCGTTCTCCGGTGGATTCGCGGCGCGCGGTGCCGATGGCACGGACGTCGGCGCCACCTCAAGCGTGACCGTCGACGTGGTCGCCGGCGGCAGCTGGGCCGCCGGTGCCGGCGAGGACGTGGGCGCAGACGACGTGCGTGTCGTCGCCGGGGGCGCTGAGGTTTGCGAGGACGGGGCACTCGTCGTCGGCGCAGCGCTGCTCGGGATCGAACTCGACGGCGACGGGACCGCGGTCGAGGATGGCGGCGCGGTGGCGGATTGCGACGTCGCAGTCTCCGACGGTGCCGGAGAAGACGTGGCGGATTCCGACGGACCGGCACTCGGCGAACTCGACGTCGTCGCCGGCGTCGTGGGCTCAGACGTCGACTCGGTGCCGGACGTCGGGGACTCCCCTGACGTGCTCTCGGCCGGGGACGACGGCGTCGTCGTCACCGTCACCTCTGGCAGCACCACCGGCGGCGCATCGGGTGGCACGGTCGCGTTGGGGTCGCGGTTTTCCACCTTGACCGACAGCTGCTGCCACTGGTCGACCAGTTCTTGCTTGCGCTGCTCGTCGTCGACGGTGGCCACGGTGGTGGTGATGGTCTGCAGCTTCTGCTGGGCCTGTTCCCACTGACCTTCATCGATCAGTTGCTGCACCTGCTTGAGCTCACTGGAGGCCAGGTCGATGCCGACATCGCGCTTCACCGGCTCGGAGCCGAAGAACATGCCGCGCACCCCGTAGAGCGCGTCGCCCGGGCCGGAGCCGTACACCGCGGCACCGAACCCGCCGAGGCACAACACCGCGGCCGCCATCGAGCCGACCAATGCCATGGGGAACCGCACCCGACCGTGCGCGGTGGCCTTGTTGAGGGCGGCCACCGCCTCACGTGGTGTCGCGATGCCCGACATCGGCGCGCGCCGCGCCTCGTCTCGCCAACCGGCCAGCAGGACGGCCAGTTCGGCTTCCTCACGGTCGGTGGCATAGACCTGACGCTCAAGTGAGAGCGCCTCGATGAAACGTTCGGACCGGTTGATCTCATTGAGTGACGGATCACCACCGTTTGACGTCCAGCGGCCGAAGTCAGGCATGGTCACGTCCCGTCGCCATGATCTCGGTCTTCAGCCGCGCGAGTGCGCGATGCTGGGCGACACGCACCGCACCCGCGGTACTGCCGACGGCTTCTGCGGTCTCCTCGGCGCTCATGCCGACCACGACGCGAAGGATCAGGATCTCGCGCTGCTTCTCGGGCAGTACCGACAGCAGCCGCGCCATTCGTTGCGAGGACTCGGCGTCCAGAGCGGACTGCTCGGGCCCGGCGTCGAGAGAGAACCGCTCGGGCACCACGTCCGTGGGCTCGGCACGGTTGCGGGCCGCCGCGCGATGCGCGTCAGCAACCTTGTGCGCAGCGATGCCATAGACAAAGGCCAGGAACGGGCGTCCCTGATCTTTGTAGCGCGGCAGCGCCGTAATGGCGGCCAAGCACACCTCCTGCGCAACGTCATCAGCTGAGAGACCACTGCGCTCGGTTGCTCCGATCCTCGCCCGCACGTAACGGACGACGATCGGCCGAATGATCTCCAGCACTTCCTGGAGCGCGTTCCGATCACCAGCCACTGCCTCAGCAACGACAATGTCGAGACGGTCTCCCGAACTTGTCATCGTGGGCGATCTCTCCAGCGTTACGTTGCACCGAACTCTCGGCGGCATGGTCGAGCTAAACAATAACGATCGATGAGGTGGGATCCGGCCAGTGCCAGATCAGGCGCCGGACCATACTCCACCTCTGCGACGCACTGTATCGGCGCTGAGGTCGCGAATCCGGCTGATTTGGGCAGCGTCGTGCGCAGTGCTGCCGATGTCGGCCAACAGACAGGCCAACGCCCAGCGCAACGGGACCAGCCCGGACGCCTCGGTGGCCGACAGCGCTGCATCGGCCACCTGCCGCGCGGCGTCGAGTTCACCGGCACTGCACAGCGCCGCGGCGAGCACCACATCGGACTTCACCGCGTGGCGCGTCGAGCAGTACTCGGCGGCGACCGCGACACCGCGGCGAGCATGTTCGACGGCCTCGGCGCCGTGACCGCGGGCCATCGCCAACTCGGCGCTCACCCACGACAGCCGGATCCGCTGGCGGGGTTGGGTGGTGTCGATGGCCCGGGCCCGCTCGAGCAGCCGGGCCGAGACGCCGAACCGGCCGACCCCCAGCGCGTCGGCGGCAAGACCGACGAGCGCGTCGGCAGCGGCCTCGGCATCGTCACCGCGGTGCGCCCAGGCCAGACCGTCGGCACCGCGGGCGCGGGCGTGCCCGCCGAGTTGGCGCAGAAACGACGCCCGCGTGCTGTGCGCCAGCGATACCAGCGGGCCGCCCTCCGGGCTTCGGACGATCACCGCGAGTTCGGTGAGGGCGCAGCCGTACCGTCCCTGACCGCCGGCGGCGACGGCGCGCAGCCAGCGCTCGTGGGCCGTGGTCGCGTGGGGCAGCGGCCATCGGCCCGGGTCGGAGCCAAAGGCGGTCTCGGCCAGCACTGTGGCGGGGTCGGCGATTGCGGTCATCGGATGGCGACGCTATCAATACCGCGGGTATTGCATACTCGCGGGCAACCCGACACCCGCCGCCGCGTAATTTAATTTTTACGAACGCCATTAGTTAACAATTGATGGCCGACATGTTAATGGCGCGTCAACTTTCCGAAGCGCGGTCCACGTCGAAATTGTTGCGCCTGCCAGCACGAACAGCACAAACGTGAGCGACGCGGCTCAATCGTCGTCACCGGCACCTCAGCCGAAGCATCAACACGATGAACGTGATGTAAATTCTGGACCTGCGGTTATGTGGTTTCGCACAGTCGACGGCTATTGACGCGCTTTATTGAGCCCCCCTAGTTTGTGTGCACGAGCGGTCATCGGCGACCCGAGCTCAGATCGATTCCACCGACTCACACCCGCCCATATCGATGAAATGGGCGAGCAGAGAGGGGTTTTCCATATGCCGCAACCGCAGCAGCTTCCCGGTCCGAACGCGGATATCTGGGATTGGCAAATGCAGGGACTTTGCCGTGGTGTCGATTCGTCGGTATTTTTCCACCCCGACGGTGAGCGCGGACGCGCTCGCGCGCAGCGGGAGATGCGGGCCAAGGAGATGTGCCGCAGCTGCCCGGTGATCACTCAATGCCGTACTCATGCCCTGGCCGTCGGTGAGCCGTATGGCATCTGGGGCGGGCTGAGCGAGTCCGAACGTGAGCTCTTGCTCAAACGCGGCATCCGCCGTAGCGCCTGACTGTTCCAGCAAACGTTTCCGGGGCCCCATTCCGCGTTGCGGGATGGGGCCTTCGGGCGGGTCCGCCCCGCGGCTGGGTCACACCGTGGCGAAGGCCGCCAGCGACAGCACCGCAAGCAGCAGGAACGCCGCCGGAAACGCGATGTTGTAGAACACCCGGGCGCGAAAGTGCGTGACGACGGCGCCGATGAAGAACGCGGTCAGCCCGACGGCCGCGGCGAGACCGATCGGTGGGAACGCCACCACGCCGAGGAGCAATCCGGCCGCGCCCGCGCCTTTGAGCAGGCCCAGTGGCGACACCCAGGTCCGCGGCACGCCGACCTCCGCCGAGTTGGCCAGCACGAAACGGGCCCCGGCAAGGTCGGCGAGCGTCATTGCCGCATTGGCCGCGATGGTGATCGCAACGATCACGGTGGCGATCGGGCCGAGTTGTAGGGTCATTGTCGTCTCCTGTGTTCGGTAGTTGCGCGGTGGTGGTTCACCTTGATGACGCTTGCCAAGCCCGAAAGGTGACGCGATGAATGAGGGACAGGCCCTGGAAGTCTTGGCCGACCGATTCCAAGCAGACCGCATGCATCTGCGCGCGGTCGCCTTCCGCCTGCTCGGTTCGGTGCACGACGCTGACGACGCGGTGCAGGCTGCCTGGCTGAAGGTGAGCCGGCGCGGCATCGACGGGGTCGACAATCCGACCGCATGGTTCACCACGGTGACCGCGCGTGAGTGCCTCGACCGGCTCCGCGAGGGCAAGCGGCGTGCCGAGGTGCTCGGCGGCGATGCCCTGCTTGCGGAGGACACCGTGCCGGCGGCCGACGATCAGGTGGCGATGGCCGAGTCGGTGGGTCGGGCCATGCTCGTGGTGCTCGACCGGCTCTCCCCCGCCCAGCGCGTGGCATTCGTCTTGCACGATGCCTTCGCCGTGCCTTTCGACGACATCGCCGTACTACTGGACCGCACTCCGGCCGCCGCCAAGAAGCTGGCGAGCCGGGCCCGGGAGCGCGTTCACGGTGCGCCGTCGTCCGCGCGTCCGACGGCGCAGCATCTCGAGATGGCGCGGGCATTCTTGGCCGCGTCACAACACGGTGACTTGGACACGCTGCTGAGAATCCTCGACCCCGACGTGGTGCGTCGCGTCGACCGCATTCTGGTCGGCGAGCACATTCCCACCGAACTGCGCGGCGCGCGCGCGTTCGTCGACGAGTCCAAGATGTTCGCCGCGGTCGCCCGTGGCGGCGAGGTCGCCGTGCTCGACGGGGCCGCCGGCATCGTGATCGCTCCGGCGGGCGCGCTGAAAACTCTACTGCGCCTTGGCATTACCGACGGCCGGATACAGGTCATCGACATCATCGGCGATCCGGACCGGTTGGCGGATGTCGAGGTGATGCTGGCCGGTGATCCGCACGCACGGTAGGCCAGAACAGATCGAACAACCGCTCTTCCCACCCCGCTTCGACGGCCCCGGTGCGGGCGTATTCGGCGATATAGGCGCCAACCACGGCGTCGATCAGCGTTGCGGCGTCGATGTCGTCGCGCATCGAACCGTCGGCCTTCGCGGCGTCGATCACGCCGGCCAGCGCCGCCCGTTGTTCGACGAGGATGCGGCGAAACAACGTGGTGAATTCGGGGTCGTCGGCGGTGAGCAGGGCCGCCAGGCCGCCGAGACCGATCCCGTTTTCGATGGTCCCGACGGCCTGTGCGATGAGCCACCGGAGCCGGTCGGGCGCTGCCGCGTCGGCGTCCAGCGGGCTTGGTGCGGCCAGTCGCGACAGCGCCCCGGCCAACATGTCGCGCCGGTTGGGATGCCGGCGGTAGATCGTTGTCTTGGCGATCCCCGAGTGGGCGGCGACCGCCTCGACTGTCACCGCACGGGGGCCCGCGGCCCGCAGTAAGTGCAATGTGGACTCAGCGATGCCGGCCTCCACCCGCCCTTGTGCCATTGCTCCCCTTCTCCTGCCTGACCTCGACCACCTTCAGGGAATATCCCAGCCGCGCCGTGCGCTACGCTATACGTAGTATCGCTACGCTACGCGTATCGTTTCTAAATAAAGACCGCTTTTTTCACGAGGTGATGTCATGTTTCAGGTTTTCCGCCGCATTCCGGCCACATCCGTCGCGTACGTCCTACTGCTGTTCGCGTTTGTGTCACTCGGGACCTTCGTGGCGGCCCTGTCCCTCGGCAGCAGCCTGGCGACCGTCGCCGCCGCCGCGTTGATCGTGAGTGTCACCGGTGCTGTGGCCGGTTTCCGGGCCGGCGCCCGCCGCCTGGCTGACGGCCGCGAGCCTGGCGCCTCGGCCCACAACGTCAGCATCTTTTCCACCCCGTTGCGCCGCGATGAGGTGGACAGGTATCTGCAGAGCTACCGCGATGCCGCTACCGAGACGGCGCCCGCGGTTCGACAGATCACCGTGGTTCCGGGTGGACGCGCGGAGGACGTCGAGCATCGCGCCGCCTGATGTCGCATACCGGCGTCACGGCTCGATCAGCACCTTGAGTGCCTCGCGGTCGGCCATGGCGCGGTAGCCGGCCGGGGTCTCCTCGAGTCCGATCGTGCGATCGAAGACGCGCCCCGGCTCGATGGTGCCGTCGAGGACGTCGGGCATGAGTTCCTCGATATAGGCGCGAGCGGGCGCGACACCGCCGGTGAGGGTGACGTTGCGGAAGAAGGTGCCGAAACCCATTGGCACCTGGGTGTATTGGGACACTCCCAACCGGCTGACCCGTCCGCCGTCCCGGACCACGTCCAGCGCGGTGGCGAGCGACGATTCGGTGCCGACGCATTCGATCACCGCCGGTGTGCCGTCGCCGCCGGTCAGTTCGCGGATCTTCGCGACGGCCTCGTCCCCGCGCTCGGCCACGACGTCGGTGGCACCGAACTCCCGCCCGAGATCGGTGCGGTCGGTGTGACGGCCGTTCAGGATGATCTGCTCGGCGCCCAACCGCTTGGCGGCCAGCACCGCACACAATCCCACCGCGCCGTCACCGATCACGGTGACCGCTGATCCGGGCCCGACATGAGCGGTCACCACGCCGTGGTGGCCGGTGCAAAACACGTCGGACAAGGTCAGCAGTGACGGCATGAGCGCCGAATCCGCTGCCACGGGCAGCTTCACCAAAGTGCCCTGAGCCTGCGGGACACGCACGGCCTCCCCCTGCCCGGCGTCGACGCCGGGGGCGCCCCATCCGCCGCCGTGCCGGCACGATGTCTGCAACCCCTCCTGGCAGAAGTCGCAGGTGTTGTCGGCCCAGACGAACGGCGCCACCACCAGATCGCCGCGGTTGAGGGACGAGACGTCCGCGCCGACATCTTCGACGATGCCGATGAACTCATGACCCATTCGTCGCCCGTGGTCGGTGTGAGGCATGGACTGATATGGCCACAGATCGCTGCCACAGATGCATGCACGCGTGACACGCACGACGGCGTCGGTGGGTTCCTTCAACGTCGGGTCGGGCACGTCCTCGACACGCACGTCGCCGGCCTCATACATCACGGTTGCTCGCATGCTGATCCTTCGCTAGTGGTCCGTCTGTGAATTAATACGGTAGTTTGTAGTATGCCCGTTATGACAGCTGCCGCGTTGCCGGTCAGCGA
>NZ_LZJD01000179.1:0-7347 GCF_001666875.1 Mycobacterium sp. E802 | reverse complement strand
TGGCGACGAGAAGTTCCTGTGTGCGTGCGGATTCGGGCACCTGCCGGGCAATGTTCTCGATGGCAGCCATCGCGGTCTCGACCCGCGACGTTAACGCCAGCTGGTCTGTATCAGATGCAGTCGGGCAGGTCATCGCCCCTTCGACGACCGCGCTGGCGGCACCGAGGTAGGACGCCATCATCAGGAGCTCGAACCACACGAAGCCCGCCGTTTGGATCTCATCGAGCACTCCGGTGTCGGTGATGTCGGTTAGGACAACCAGATTCTGCGGAACTAAGACGTCGTCGATGTCGATCTGGTCACTTTCAGCGCCGGCAAGGGCGAAACTGGACCAGAACGGAGTGACCGTGACGCCCGGATCCGACGCGGGGATCAGCGCGATCGCCAGTCGCTCGCCGTTGCCGTCGGGAGCTGGCAGCAGCAGGCTGGCAGTAAGGAGATCCATCGACCGAGCCAGACTGCACGGCTTCTTGGAGCCGCTGACGCGGACACCCTCAGGAACCAATACCGATTTCATGGTGGGCGTCAGGATGCGACCGTCAGACCTGCCCTCGGCGAAACCAGATGCCAACAGCATGTTCTGAGTGGCGACCGCCTCCAGGAGGAGCCATTCGTTTCCTCCCAGTTCCGCCAGGACCACAAGGCTGGCCACAGAGAAGTGATGCATGGTGGTCGCCACAGCGAGCGATGGCGAGCGTGAGCCGATCGCACGTTGCACACGCACCGCTTCCAGCGCTGTAGCGCCCTTGCCCTGGTATTCCGTTGGTATCAGTAACCCCGGCCCGCCAGCAGCTCGGAACAACCCGGCCCCAGGTGCGTCAGCCCGTTCAAGAACTGCCAGACCCTGGGCTGTCAGCGCCTCATCGAGTCCGGGTAGCAAGCGATTCAGTGCCGCACGTTCCCGCTCAAGGAATCTCACCGCGCGATCGGGTTCCGAAGGCATTGTTTAGACCTCAATTTCCTTGTATTCACGCTCGAACTGCACGAATTCCTGCAGGATGGCGGGCTCGAACGGCACACCGAATGGCTTTGTCGTATTGCCAAACAGGGCACGATCACCGAAAAGGTGGATAGGTAGTGCAAGCAGCGCCCACTCGGGTTGAAACACGATCGACCATACGCCGGCGATCAATGCGGCAGTTAAAAGGCTGTGCATCACATTGTAGGCGACGTAATAACCTCGGCCAATCTTCCCTGTTTGGCTTCGACGAAACGCGATCGCACCCGGAAGGTACCCCAATACGTCAATTACAGCGAAAAACCCAGCGAAAGCCAACCAATTGATCTCACCCCAGTGAAGTAGGGCCAGAGTCACTGATCCGCCTAGGCCAACCAGCCATTCAGCACGCGAGATCAGATGCGTGGTTCTCGTCTCAAAGCGGTTCAGGCTATCCACGTTTCGTGCCTCTCCGTTCCAATTGACGTTTCTTTCGGGGACGTCCTTCACGCGCGCAGACGATGACGCTCCGCCACCTCGACGTGGCCGAATTGAAGCATCATTCCAACGCCGGATACTTAATGCCACGCAACGCATCAATACGATGGTTCATCGCGCACTTGCGCGAGATATTTACCTCTCGCGCATCCGTTTTACACGCTACTACGAAAGCTGTTTAAAAGCGTTGCCGAGAGCAGCGGGACGTCTTTCAATAGCAAACAGTTTACTTCCGATTCAGGTACGCAAGTGACGCTGGCACTGTCTCCAAAAAAGAACTAGGGCCACCGTGGGATACCGACTACGCGGGCCAGCACGCCCACGCTGGCAGCCCTGACCAAACCGTCGGGTTTCTCAAGAAGTGACGTCCCGCAATGCAATCGGCCAGTTCCCAACGGCGGGCCGGCGCACACTGTCCTCCGTGCAACACGATGCGGGCGCAGGTCCCTGCGCCCGCAGAGCGTCGCCGAGTCGGACTCTAGGTGGGTTGTTCCTGGCTGGCCGGTGCAGTGGAAAGCGAATCAGGCTCACTTTCCACGAACCCTCGCTTGCTGTGCCAGAGAGCGAGCCCAGTTGGCGCCCACCAGTTCCATCGACCCATGACTCCCATCGCGGCCGGCACCAAGATGGTGCGGACGACGAAGGCGTCGACGAGCACGCTGACCGCAAGTCCGACCCCGAGACCGCGCATAAAAGACACCTGGCCGGCAGCGATGGCGACGAAGACGACAGCCATGATGACGGCGGCCGCAGTGACGATTCGTCCGGTGCGGGCCAACCCCAAACCAACTGAGCGCACGTTGCCTGCTGATGTCTTGTCGGACCGCAGCCACTCCTCTCTGATTCGTGAAAGGACGAACACTTCGTAATCCATGGACAGTGCGTAGGCGATCACGGCTAGCGACGGCGGAATGAATGCCGTGATGTTGCCTGTCGCGGTGCTCCCAAGTCCGCCGAGATGCCCATCCTGAAACACCCACACCATGACACCGAAGGCGACGGTCAGCGACAGCGCGTTGGTGATCAGGGCCTTGACTGGCAGGACCACGCTGCCGGTCATCATGAACATCAACACCAGCGTGATCACAGCCACTAGTCCAACGACCAACGGCACCTTGTTCACAATGCCGGCGACGTTGTCGTGGTCACGCTGGGCGATACCCCCGAACAGCGTGGGCGCTGGTGCCGGTATAGCCCGCAGTGCCGCCAATTGCGTTTTCCCCTCATGGGAATACGGATCGTGAATAGTCGAGACCGTCAGGTAGGCCGCACCTTCTTTGATCTGCGAGTCGACCGACAACGGCGCGATCCTCGCTCCCCGCACATAGGTGCCATCCGGGCCTGCCACCGACACCACGTCAGGGACTTCAGACAATTGGCTGGCATATCGACCCACCGCGTCTGCAGAGGTCACGTCACTGGGCATGACGATGGCGACCGTCCCGGCAAGATCGGTTTCGAACCCTGCACGCAGCACATCTCCGGTTTGACGCGATTGCGCTGATGAGGGCAGCGCGCGATCGTCGGGGTAGGAAAGTCGGATGCCCAGCAACGGCGTCGCCAATGCGACCAACGCCACCGACAGCACGAGCAAGACCACAGCAGGACGCCGCATCACCCACAGCGCGAGCCGGTACCACACCGACGACTCCTCGTTCTTCGGCTGTACTTTGGCCTTTCGACCCAGCAGCTTTCGCAATGAGGGACGAATATCCAAGGAGTCGATGCGGTCGCCGCAGAACACCAGCAACGCTGGCGCGACGCACAGCGAGGCGGCCGTGGCGAATCCGACGCTTGCGATGCCCGCATAGGCCAAGGACCTCAGCAGGTAGGGCTCGAAAACGAACAGAGTCGCGATCGTGAGCGCCATCGTCAGACCTGAGTAGATCACGGTACGCCCTGCCGTATTCATCGTTCGAATCAGCGCTTCGCGATCAGTTAGACCCTTGCCTCGTTCTTCGCGGTAGCGGCTCAAGATGAACAACGTGTAGTCCACCGCGAAAGCAAGCCCCAGAGCCGTCGCCAGATTGACGGCAAAGATCGACACATCGGTGAATTGATGGATCGTCCATAGGCAAGCTCCCGTGCCGACCACTGCGATTGCCGCGGCGAGCAACGGCAGGCTTGCGGCCACTAAGCTTCCGAAGATCCAGATCAGCGCGAGTGCTGTCAGCGGAACTGCAACCGCTTCCAGCATCACCAGATCGCGTCGGGATTGTGCGCTGCCCTCGAAATAGGCGATTGATTGGCCACCGACGGTGACCTTCACTCCGTCACTTTCTCCGATCAACGGTTGCGCGAGATCATGGGCCCGTTGCGGTGCGTCGCGGTCGCCTCCCTCCATACGCGCCACGACGAGACCGGTTCGACCGTCGTCACTTACCAGTGCTTTCTGTAGCGGTGGCGGTGCGGTCCAATACGAGATGACTTGGTGCGCGTAGGCAGATCCCTGCAGTGCATGCACAATTTCGTGTGCACGCGATGCTGCCAGTGCGTTGTCGGCATTCTCGGCGGTGATAGCGAACACGACCGGAAGGCCGCCGGCGCTGAACACCTCGTTGAGCACCGTTTCCGCTCGCACGGACTCCGATTCCGGTACGTCATATCCGCCCGACGGCAAATCGGTGATCACCGGCGTCGCGTAGACAGCCCCTGCCAACAGGAAGACCAGGGCGGCTAACAGGATTCGTTTTGGCGCTCGGTAGGCGAAAGCCGCCAGTCGAGTGAGAAGCATTGTTGTATCTCCAATCTGTCAGGACGACCCCTCGTGAATGGGCCGTTGTCGGTGCGACTCCGTCAACACCTGCATCAGCTCCGCAAGCGAGGTAGGTGATCGATCCGGTCCGCGCTCGATGGCGCGCAGGGTTCATCGATCTCCATAACCTGACAACTCACCGTCGGCGAGTAGGGCGCAATCGGGTTCGGAATCCTCGGAGAGCATCCGGTCGCGGAGATTGACCGCGAACACGCTCCACATCTGCGCGTTCCGCCGCGCGATCCGGAACGCCGAATCCACGGAGTGCTGGGGCAGTGCGGCCGCCAAGCTGACAGCGGCTTGCGGCGTGCGAGGCCCTGCAGTCACCCACTGTAAGAACAGCCGACCAGAATTGTTGAACCTCAGCGACGGATCTGTCGACAGACCCTGCATGATCCGCGTCAGGTTGCTGTCACTGCTCGGCCAGCCATCTCCGGGGAGTTCGGGTCGGGAGCCCGCGTTCTCCGCAAGGACGTGCCCGCCAGAATCGGCACGCGACGCTGTCGTCGATGCTGGTCCCAGAACGGATATTTCGGAACTCCTAGGCGTGCCTTCGGGCTGGACCGGCGAGTTCTCGACTGGCTGGCGCGCAGGCCGCTTCTGGGCGCGCCGTACGCGTCCGTCTCGTCCAATCGTGCGTTCCGACTGGGGAATTTCCCCAGTCGGCCGTGCGCGCAATGCACCCACCGTCTTGTGAGAGAGCCCAGCAGCTTCTGCGATGCGTCGATCAGACCATTGCGGGTACATCTGCCCGATCCTGACTGCCGCCTTCTTTCGGTCCGACAGCCGCAGAGGCAGACCGTGCGCAATATTGGCCTGGACGGCAAGAAGGAACGCTTCTTCTCGACTGCCGTCAAAGAACCTCGCGGCGATCGTTCTTACTCCCTGCCGCCGAGCGGCATGGACGCGATGAGCGCCATCGATCACAGACAAGGTTGAGCGGTGGACGATCACGGGCGGCATGACCGCCTGCGACTGCGCCAGCAGGTCAACATGTTTGGCGTCGACGCCGCAGGACCGGGGAGAGAAATCGCAGCGAAGATCGTCGAGGGCGACCTGCACGATGTCGTCATTCGTGCCGCCGCGGGCTTCGAGTACCCGTTCTGAAGCACGTTCTCCACGAGGACCGACAATCTGGCTGGCACCGAGCCTTGACCGCGTCATCACCCACGCCCCACGCGATGACCAAGGCCACGACGCAAACGTTGATCGGCGCGTAAAGCGCAGTAAGCCAAAGTGTCTGAATGGAGCTGCCGTAATCGGCGGCACGATCCGGTCCGGTCACACGTCATCTCAGCATCAGCTAGTGAGTGCGTGACACCACCGAAGATGTGCGGACTACCCACCTCTTGGCGGTGTCTTTCCTTACCGTGCCTAGCCATAACGAAGCCCCCCTCGCTTACCAACGGTATGAAGTACGCCTGCCTCGCAACGCGGTGGAGGTCGTCTCCCCACAGCCCCGAACTAGCACTCCACTCATTTATGTGAGCTAACGTACTGGCCGTAGCGTATACGCTTGAAAACGCGCTGACGGTGTTAAAAACCTCACATCGAGCAACGTTGAATGGCGCGACGGTTGAGCGCAGAAAATTTCGCAGACTGTTCCAGGTGATCTTGAATATGCCTTAATTAACAACATATTTTGGTGCATCTGGACGAATCCTGTGCGCGCAAACGCAAGCCGCGACCTAGGTCACGGCAAACATCGCGATCAATAGCTTCTGCGCAAGGAAGCAGTGAAGCAGGTGCGTGGCCGCATCTGCTGAGACGACACCCAACTACCCGCGAGCAAGCAAGGGTGTGGTGGCAGTCGCCACCCGACTCACAATCTCAGCGACGTCGACGATGTCATGTGCGTACGTTGGACCGTTCAATGCATGCGCGGCATTCATCATTGCCGCGGAAAAACTGACTGTCGCATCCCGCACGAGAGTCACGTGATACCCCAGCTCCATTGCAGCGCGCGCGGTCGACTCGATACAGGTGTTCGCCAGGAGGCCGGCCACGATCAGATGAGTGATTCCACGTTGCTTGATCTGGAAGTCAAGGTCGGTGTTGGCGAAACCACTCTGTGCCCAATGCTCTTTGACGATCACGTCACCTCGCTGAGGAGCTAGCGGCGGGTACCATTCGCCACCCCACTCGCCACGGGCGAACGCGTGAGTCTTGCTCATGAGCTCTTGCGTGGGGTTCGGATACAACCAGTCCTCGTAGTCGCCCGGCTCCCAGCGACGATGCGGCACCACGAACACCTGAATGCGGGCTCCTCGAACCGCGTTCAAGAGCTCCGAGAGGTTCTCCAGAAGATTGACCTTTCCCGCGACATCGCGAATGCGAGGCCAGAGCTTGCCCTCGTCAGAAAGCCAGTCGTTGTACGGATCGACGAGAAGAAGCCCGGTACGCTCCGAACGGATTAACTCACTGGCCATGAAACCCTCCCAAGTCTCCCCAGGGGTGCGGCCAACGATGAGAACGGTGGACCTTCCCCCACTTACTATGAATATCATAGTAAGTGGGGGGAGTCCAGAGAGGAACGCGCCAATGCCCAGAGGCAAACCAGCGCAAGAGACGTTATGCCCTATTGCGCGCGCTGCTGCGGTTATTGGCGACCGTTGGTCGATCGTCGTGCTCCGCGAGATGTTTCTTGGCACGACCCGGTTCGACGATCTACAGGTACAAACAGGCGCCACCGCTCAGATGCTCGCAGCGCGGCTCAAACAGTTGCAATCGGAAGGGCTTGTCGCGCGGCACCTCTACAGCGAGCGGCCCGCTCGCCATGACTACCACCTAACGGAGATGGGCCGTGGCTTCCTGCCGGTCATCCTCGCTCTGCGTGCCTGGGGTGAGATTTGGCAGAAGGACCCAACCGAGCCTTTGGCGGTCCATATCCGCCATCAGGTATGCGGTACGGAGCTCGATTTGAATCTCGTGTGTCCTACCTGCAAAGTCATTGTCTCGCACACCGATATCGATTCGGACCTGAGCAAGGAGTTCGCCGCGGAACGCGCCCGCCGCCGCCTCTCACCATGACCGGCGATGCGGCCCAAAAGCCGCCTGGCCCATGTTATCCCTCCGACCGCCCCGAGTTGGGTCATTTGCCTTAGTGCCTTGATTTCTCGGATGCCAGCGCGTCGAGAATGGTTTTGACCTCGACGTT
>NZ_LZJD01000178.1:0-84095 GCF_001666875.1 Mycobacterium sp. E802 | reverse complement strand
CCTGATCCAGTTCGTGCCCGATCTGGTGGCGGGTGACTATGAACCGGCCCTGCAGACCGTGTTCGACGTGGCCGCCGGCGTCGTCGACCCCGCGGGCGATCGCCTCGATTTCGGCATAGCCGGCGTCGTAACTGGGGATGGGGCGCCCACTTTCGGTCTTGTGGATCGTCAGCCGCGACGAGGCGAAGCCCAGTGCGCCACATTCGACCGCCTCGGCGGCGAGCTTGCGCATCAGCGCCAGGTCCTCGGTGGTCGCGGGCTCTCGGTCGATGCCGCGCCGGCCCATCACGTACACCCGCAACGGCGAGTGCGGCAGGAATGCCGCCACATCGATATCGAGCCGGCGAGACCCCAGGGCATCGAGGAACTCGGGGAACGTCTCCCAGGTCCACGGCAGGCCGTCGACCATCACCACCCCGGGGATGTCCTCGACGCCGGCCATCACATCCACCAACACGTCGTGGTCGTCGGTGCGGCACGGCGCGAAACCCACCCCGCAATTGCCCATCACCGCGGTGGTGACCCCGTGCGCCGAGGACGGGTTGAGCCGGTCCGACCAGATCGCCTGGCCGTCGTAGTGGGTGTGCAGGTCCACGAACCCGGGGGTGACCAACAGGCCGGTGGCGTCGATCTCGCGTTCGGCAGGCTCGGGCGCGGACCCCACTGCCACGATGACACCGTCGCGCACCGCGACATCCCCGGCGTACGGTTTCCCGCCCAGGCCGTCGACGATGGTGCCGCCGCGGATGCACAGGTCATAGCTCATCTAACAAACCTACGACGACTACCTGTGTATGCCCATGGGGTTGGCCGAAATTGGTGGGGTTGTCGGTGGCGCATGCCAGGATCTCGGCTGTGATCGATCACTTCGGCATCAACTGCATCGACTTCGCCAAGGCGGCCGAGTTCTACGACACCGTGCTCGGTGTCCTCGGCTACACCCGGCAGCTGGATCATGGCGTGGCCATCGGCTACGGCACCGACGGACACCCGGCGTTCTGGATCGCCGACGCCAGTGCCGGTGAGGTCGGCGGGCCCAACCGCGAGATCCACGTCGCCTTCCAGGCCAACGGGGCCGACGCCGTCACCGCGTTCTACGATGCCGCGCTGAAACTGGGAGCCGAGTCGTTGCATGCACCGCGGCTGTGGCCCGAGTACCACCCGGGCTACTTCGGCGCCTTTGTCCGCGACCCCGACGGCAACAACGTCGAGGCGGTCTTCCACGGCGCCGCGGCGTCATAGCGGCGCACAGAGTTACAGCGGTTCCAGCTCCGAGATCAGCCAATCGCCGTCGACCCGGCTGAGGCTGACCCGGTAGGCCAGGGCGTCCTTGGTCGAGGGGCCGCCGCCGGCCGGCTGTGCGGTCTGGTCGACGAACACCACCACCTTGGCCTCGTCGTCCGACAGTGACTCCACGCCGGTGTTGCGCACCGTGGCGCTCTGGGTGACATTGTCGGGTTTCTCGCGGATGCGCTTTCGGTACTCGTCGACAGCCGCGCCGGTCAGCACCTTGCTGACCGCGTCGGTGTCGCCCCGACTCGTGGTGGGCGTGAAGCTCAAGACCTTGACGACATTGGTGGTGACGAAATCGGTGACTTGTTCGCGGGCATGGTCATCGTCGGCGATCGGAGCCGGCGCCGGTTGACCTTTGACCGACAGCTGCCAGAAGCCCAGCCCGGCGACCACGACGATCCCCACGATGAGCGTGAGGACCAGAATCAGCCAGCCGCGCGTGCGTGTTCCCATCAGTTGACGAACTCCAGCTTCGAGGCCTTGTAGCTACCGTCGACGTGCTGCACGGTGACCCTGGTGCGTTGCAGCGAAACGACGCCGACCGGGTTGCTCGTGACCGTGACCTTGGTGTCGACCGCGACCAGGACGACCGCCTCGTCGGAGAACACCGATTCGACGCCCGCGCCGGTGACCGTTCCCTCGGTGTGCACGCCCAGCTCGCGCGCCTTGCGTTTGATCTCGGGCGCCTGGTTCTGCAGGTCGGCGCGAAACTTGTCCGTGGCCCCGTCCATGATCATCGCGAGATCGGTGTCGACGGTGTCCGCGCTGACGGTCACGGTGTGCAACGCGAACGTCTCGGCCGCCTCGACGTAGGGCTGCCACGAGGGCGTGCTGCGCGGCACGGGCGTGGAGCGGATGAACTGGCTGATCGTGAACACCAGGGTGCAGACCAGTAGGACCGCCAGCGCGGCGGGCACCACAACCCTTGCCGGGCCGGGTTTCTGGGGTCGATGCGGTTGCGGGATCGGGCTGGGCCCCGACCAGCCGGGCGACAGGTGCGGCGCGCTGATCACCGGGAGACTCGGCGCCGAGAACGTCGGGGCCGCGATGATCCGGGGTGGCTCGGCCGACACCGACGGCGTCGGCGTGGGCGGCGCGGACGGGGCGCGCTGAGGTACCGGGATGACGGGCTGCGGCGACGCCGGCGCCGCGCCGAGCGCTTTGGCGAAATCCGCGCACCGCTCGTAGCGTGCGCCGCGATCCTTGGCCATGCCCTTGCGGATCACGTCGTCGAGATGGACCAACTCGGGGCGCTCGGTCCGCAGGCTCGGGGGAAGCTCGTTGAGCTGCTTGCTGATCACCACCGCGGGATTGGAATGGTGGAACGGAGAATGGCCGGCGAGAAGCTGAAAGGCGCTGGCCGCCAACGCATACTGATCGGCGCGGCCGTCCATCGGTTGTCCCAGCAGCTGTTCGGGAGCGGAGTAGGCCATCGACCCCACGGCCATGTTGGTGGCGGTGATCCCGCTTATGTCGTCGATACGGCGGGCAACGCCGAAGTCGGCCAACAGAATTCGTCTTCGAGCCGTCTGCGGGCCGGTCAGCAGGATGTTGGCGGGCTTGACGTCACGGTGAAGCAGGTTGCGCTCGTGGGCGTAGTCGAGTGCCTCGGCGATGGCGGTGACGATCTCGACCGCTTCGGTCAGCGGCATCCCGCCGGGATGCTGGTCGCGCACATAACGCGCGGCGTCGGTGCCGTCGACGTAATCCATCGCGATCCACAGCTGCCCCTCGTGCTCACCCCGATCGTGCAGACCGACGATGTGGGGATGCCAGAGTGTGGCGGCAATGTCGGCTTCCCGGTTGAACCGGTCACGGTACTGGGCATCGTTGGTCAGCGAGGCCGGCATGATCTTGAGCGCGTCCTGGCGGGGGAGTCGCGGATGCTGGGCCAGATACACCTCACCCATGCCGCCGGAGCCGAGCAGACGTTGAATCGTGTACCCGGCGAACACGTCACCGGTATTCAACGGCATGCCCGTGATGGTAGTCGGGACGGCCGCCGCCCGGTTCGCGAGTAGCGTCGGGATCATGACTGCTGCCGATTCCGACGCCGTCCGGGAACTGCTGCGCGACGCATTCACCCGGCTGATCGAACATGTCGACGATCTCACCGACGGGCTCACCGAGGACGTCTCGCGGTACCGCCCGACCCCCCAGGCCAACAGCATCGCGTGGTTGATCTGGCACAGCGCGCGGGTCCAGGACCTGCAGTTGTGTGACATCGCGGGGGTCGAGCAGGTGTGGACCCGCGAGGGCTGGAAAGACCGATTCGCGCTCGACCTACCGGCCAACGACATCGGGTACGGACACAGCGCCGAGGACGTCGCGAAGGTGCACGCCCCGGCGGACCTGCTGGCCGGGTACTACCGGGCGGTCCACAAAGACACCCTGGCCTACATCGCCGGCGTGACCGCCGAGGAACTCGGCCGCATCGTCGACACCAACTGGGACCCGCCGGTGACGGCGAGTGCGCGCCTGGTCAGCATCATCGACGATTGCGCCCAGCACCTCGGTCAGGCGGCATATCTGCGCGGCATCATCCCTTGATCGCCCGATGGTGGCCGCCGATCGGCGTGGCCGCCATGGTGCTGCTCGGATGGGCGGTCCGGCGCGGGCCGGTGCCGGTCGACATCTGGTTCCAACGGCTCGGCAGTGAGATGGGCGCGTATGGAGATGCCTTCCTGCTGTTCACCACGCCGTTGTTGATGACGGCTGCGTTGATCATCGGCATCGTCGTCGCGGTGCGGCAACACCGGACCGGGTTGGCGCTGGCCATGGCGGTCAGTCCACCGGTGGCGATCGGCATTGTGCGGATCTCTAAACCACTCTTCGGCCGCGAGAAGGGCGGCGCGCTGGCCTACCCCAGCGGCCACACCACCTTTCTCGTGGTGGTGGTCGGCCTGCTCGTGGTGGTGGCGGGGGTGACGTTCTGGGCGGTGTTGATCGGGCTCTGCGTCAGCCTGTTGGGCACATTCGGGCAGGCCGTCACCTATCACTACTTCACCGATGCCCTCGGTGCGGCGTTGCTGGGCACATCCGTGGTGTGTGTGGCCGCGATGTTCGATCGCTTCGGGCGGGCCGATCGGGACGTGGGCATGTCACCTGAACTTCGCTGAGCGATGAACGCCTCGACGTGCGGCGTTTTCTTTTCGGCGACGATCGCCGAGCGGTCGGTCGATGCCGCCGCGCTTCCCTCGTCGGGGTCATTTTCAGGTGCGGCCTAACGGTCAAGTACCCCTTGATGGTTCAGACCCAGGCGATTCTTGGTGTTGCACCGGACAAGACTTTCGGTTGTCGAGGTCTGCCTCGGCAACCTTCGCCGGCCGTAGCGAGCTGCGGAAATAGCGACTTTTGCTGGTTTGCACCAATGAAATTTGCGCTCACGATAATTGCGTATGCAAATATCGGTCGAAAACGAGCTGAGAAAAAGCTGAGATCTTGATGAGTAGCGAGTAATTTTCTGCACGTGCCGAGTCATCGGCCAGCCCAAACATCAAGTCATCGAGGGGATTTCATCTATGAGCAGTCGCGTTTCCAGTGGTCTGACGGCATGCGTAGCCATCGCCGGCGCCACCGTCATCGCCGCCACCCCGGTGGTCGCTTCACCGCCGACGCGTGTGGTGGAAGCGTCGGTTGCGCTCACGGGGGTGAGCGACTTCATTGGCAAGAAGCCGGACGCACTGCTCATCATGGCGGCGGAACGACTCGCCCAACAGCCCCAGCAGGTACCGTTCATCCCCGCGATCGCGGCGGCAGCCATCGTTGCCGGTGACAACGACCGGCTGTACACAGTCGCACGGTCGATCATCGATGCCCCGCTGTACGTCGCGGATCCGCTCATCTACGCAGCGGCCGCGATCTTGCCGGAATCTCAGGGCGGCAACCCGGAGGAACCGGCGAACTCGGCCATCTGGACCGAATTCCGCGATGGAACGCTGTATGGCTTGAGGCAAGATCTTCACGGAGTCGTTGCCGATGCGCTGGGGGTGAGCGCGGATCAAGACGCCAACTACGCCTACGACCTGTCGAACAAGTTGATCGAATCCGGCATCCGACTCGCCAGCTTGCCTGTCCTCCAGGCCTCGAGCCTGATCACCCTTGCTCAGGCAGTGGAGGGCGGTAACAACGTCGAGATCTACAAGGTGGTCCGCGATTACATCGACGGCCCGCAGTGGGCGATCGATCCGGCCATCGACGGGATTGCCGAAGCGCTCCCTACGTCGCTCGGTGGCGGTACTAACCACAATCCCAAGGATCCGAACGGTGATGGCACCCTCATGCAGTTCCGCAACAAGGAAATGCTCGGTGTGCGAAACGCGGTACGGGTTGCGGCCGCGAACGTTCTCGGAGTCGACGTGAAGCCCGACGGCAACCTGCCTGACCCTGCCGCCAAGCAGTCGCAGCAGGCCACCCTGCAGGCCGACGCGCCCGAGACCGGCAAGCGCGACGTGTCGAACCTCAAGCCGCACGTCACCAACCTGAACGCCAAGATCAAGAAGTCGGTCGATGACGCCAAAGACCGGGCCGAGAAGCGTCGGGAGACGGTCAAGACAAACGTGGAAAACGCGGTGAACAAGGCCAAGACTGCGGCGTCGAACCTGACCAAGAAGGTCACGTCGAAGAAGGAATCGGGGACCTCGAAGGACGAGTCGAAGGGCTCCGAGGACTGAGCTTGGGGTGGAGGCTGACAGCGGGCGGTGACCGAGAGGTAGCCGCCCGCTGTCGGCATTGCGCTTTACCCGGAATTAGCCATCGCCGAGCGTGCACACAGATCGCAAATTCGGCCATCTGGGCGATCTGAATGCACGCTCGGCGCATGCCCGCGCCGAGCCGCACTTGACAGGTGTCAACCCCGGTGCGACGTGGGTCACAAATGGTGATTAACATAGGCACCATGACAGCGACGCCAGATGTAGATCTGACCGGAGAGTTCTCGGGTTCCGGCACCATTCACAACCCCGCGACCGGTGCCGTCGCAGGCCAGGTGACCTGGACCGACGCCGCCGACGTGCCGCGCATCGCGGCCGGTCTGCGGGAGGCCCAGAAAGAATGGGAAGCCCGTGGCGCCAAAGGCCGCGCGAAGGTCCTCGCCCGGTACGCGGTATGGCTCGGCGAGCACCGTGAGGAGATCGAAAAGCTCCTGATCGCCGAGACCGGCAAGTCAGCGATGGACGCCGCCCAAGAGGTGCCGTTGCTGATCATGATCCTCTCCTACTACATCAAGGTCGTGGAGAAGGCGATGGCGCCGGATTCCCGCCCGGCCCCGCTGGCCTTCCTGTCGATCAAGAAGATCGCTGTGCACTACCGGCCGCGTCCCGTCGTCGGGATCATCGCCCCGTGGAACTACCCGGTGGCCAACGCGATGATGGACGCCATCGGTGCCTTGGCGGCCGGCTGCGCGGTGTTGCTCAAGCCGTCCGAGCGCACTCCGCTGACCGCCGAGGTGCTGCTGCGCGGCTGGCTGGATTCCGGTGCGCCCGAGGTGTTCGCGCTGGCTCAAGGTGCCCGCGAGGTGTCGGAGGCCGTCATCGACAACTCCGATTACATCCAGTTCACCGGCTCGTCGGCGACCGGGGCCAAGGTGATGGAGCGCGCCGCGCGCCGCCTGACCCCGGTGAGCCTGGAGCTCGGCGGCAAGGATCCGATGATCGTGCTCGAGGATGCCGACGTCGAGCTCGCCGCCAACGCCGCGGTGTGGGGCGCGATGTTCAACGCCGGGCAGACGTGTGTGTCCGTCGAGCGGGTGTACGCCCTCGAGTCGGTCTACGACCAGTTCGTGGCCGCCGCCGTCAAAGCCGTGGAGAACCTCAAGATGGGCACCGGCGAGGGCTACCACTTCGGCGCCCAGATCGACGAGAGCCAGGTCGCCATCACCGAACGCCACGTCAACGAGGCCGTCGCCGCCGGCGCCAAGGCGCTGACCGGTGGCAAGCGGCCCGAAGGTGGCGGGAGCTTCTTCGAGCCGACCGTGCTCGTCGACGTCGATCACTCGATGGCCTGCATGACAGAAGAGACCTTCGGCCCGACGCTGCCGATCATGAAGGTGTCCTCGGTCCAGGAGGCAGTGCGCCTGGCCAACGACAGCCCCTACGGGCTGAGCGCCTCGGTGTTCTCCAAGGATGTCGAGCGGGCGAAAAAGGTGGCGCTGCAGCTTGATTGCGGTGCCGTCAACGTCAACGACGTGATCTCCAACCTGATGTGCACCACCGCCCCGATGGGTGGCTGGAAGACCTCGGGCATCGGTGCCCGCTTCGGTGGCGTCGACGGGGTGCGCAAGTTCTGCCGGCAGGAGACCGTCGTGGTGCCGCGCACCAGCGTGGGTGCCGGCGGCACGTACTACAACAACTCAGAGAAGGCGTTGGGCCGGATGAACAAGATGATGACCAAGCTGGCACTGGCCCGTCCGCGCCGCACCGCGAAGTAGCCCAGCCTCTATGTTGGTGATGTATCGTTAAGGCATACATCACCAACATTGGGGTTTGTCGTGGCGGTGACCCAGATCGATCTCGACGACGACGCTCTGGTCGAGGTTATGCGTATCGCCGGGGTGCGCACCAAGAAGGATGCCGTGAACCTCGCGATGCGCGATTACGTCGACCGGTTCCGCCGCATCGAGTCCCTGGCGCGCTCACGCGAGCAGTCGAGCGGCTGGGACTACGAGGGTTGGGTGTCCGCGCGGACGGATGAGAAGTCCGTCGGGACGTGATCGCGTTCCTGGCGGCTTCCTCGGCGATATGGCGCTTGCAACGGCAACCGGAACTCACCGAAGTTTGGGATCCTGTACTCGTCAGCGGGGCCATTGGTTCATGCGAACCGCAGCGGGCGGAGTTTCGTAGATCGGCGCGGAACGCTGACGAGCTCGACGAGATGAATCTGATGTTTCGCGACGTGTATCCCGACGTACCTGTACCGAAAGCTGTTTGGCGCTGGATCGATTCGGCTCAACACCGGCTCGCGGCCGCCGGCGCGGTGCGCGCACTGTCGGTCGTTGATCTGTTGGTCTGCGCTACCGCTGCTGCTAAGGGGTTGGTGGTCCTGCACGACGACGCCGATTTCGAGCTTGCCCAGCGTTACCTCGCCGACGTAAACGCGCACCGCGTCGTCGACCCGTAGCGGGCCCGGCAACCTGGCGTTCACCAAGGCATCACTCCCGATTCCGGAAGCACGGATACCGTCGGCCGGTGACCCTCGACATCACCGGCTACGCGGTCCGTGACGACGACGATGACGACCCCGTGCTGCTGCTCGAACCCGGCGGTGAGGTGGTCGACACCTGGCGGGAGAACTACCCGTACGACGACCGGATGTCGCGCCACGAGTACGACGAACAGAAGCGGCTGCTGCAGATCGAACTGCTCAAGCTGCAGAAGTGGAGCCAGGCCAACGGCCTGCGACACGTCATCGTGTTCGAGGGACGTGATGCCGCCGGCAAAGGCGGCACCATCAAGCGGTTCATGGAGCATCTCAACCCCCGCGGCGCGCGGGTCGTTGCGCTGGAGAAGCCGACCGAGAAAGAGCGCACCCAGTGGTACTTCCAGCGCTACGTACAGCACCTGCCCGCCGCCGGTGAGATCGTGTTGTTCGACCGGTCCTGGTACAACCGCGCCGGGGTGGAACGGGTGATGGGCTACTGCACTCCCAAGCAACATGCCGAATTCATCCGTCAGGCTCCGTTGTTCGAGCAGATGCTGGTCAACGACGGCATCAGCCTGACCAAGCTGTGGTTCTCCGTCACGCAGTCCGAGCAGCGCACCCGCTTCACCATCCGCCAGGTCGATCCCGTGCGGCAATGGAAACTTTCGCCCACCGACCTGGCGTCGCTGGACAAATGGGACGACTACACCTTGGCCAAAGAAGAGATGTTCGCCTGGACCGATACCGAAATCGCGCCCTGGACCGTGGTGAAGAGCAACGACAAGAAACGCGCCCGTATCAACGCCATGCGTTACGTGCTCGGTAAGTTCGACTACGACAACAAGGATTTTGACGTGGTCGGCCACGCCGATCCGCTGATCGTTGGGCGAGCCTTGTCGGACTGACCCGTCCGACCGGGATTAGGAGGACGGCGTGCGCTTCATCATGACGCTGTTCCTGTGGGTGGTGACGACGGTCCTGCTGGCTGCGGCGGTGCCCTCGGTGTGGCTGCAGAAGAACATCATCGACCAGGATGGCTATTCGGCCTTCGCTGCGGACGCAGCCACCGACCCGCAATTGCAACGCGCGGTGGCCGGTGAACTGACCACCCAGGTGCAGACCCTGGCGGCGCAGAGCGGCTCCGGGGTTGACGCGCGGCGGATCGGCGTCGTTGCCAGCGCCTACACCGCCGGCTCGGACTTTCCCCGTCAATTCGCGTTGGCCAACCAGGTCGCACACACGTGGATGTTCACCGACCGGTTGTCTCGCAACGAGAACGGCAACTGGGTCGTCGACCTGGCCCCGATGCTCTCGGATCCCTCGTTTCACGACACCCTGAACGGCTTCGGCATCGAAGTGCCGCAGACCCTTACGGTTCCGATCGCATCCTCTGCGCCGGAGGGCTTGCGGCCAGGAATCCTGCGTCCGTTGGCCGTATGGGGCCCGTGGGTCAGTGTCGGGGCAACCGTGCTCGCCGGAGTCTTCGCCCTGCTCACCCTGGCGGCCGCCCGCGCTCGCGGTAAAACCCTTGCTGCCCTGGGCATCTCCGCGCTGTTGGTGGGAGCGGGTGGCTGGGCCGGGTTGGAGGCCGGCCGACGCTACCTCAACCAGGCGCTCAACCACACCAGTGGCGATATCCGTCAGATCGCCGACGCGATGGTGGGCCACGCGATCGACAGCCTGCATCAATGGCTCAACCTCACCCTGGCCGCCGGTGGCGGGCTGGTGGTGTTCGGCATCATCGTGGCGCTACTCGGTGGGCTGCGGCGGCGGGACTGATCGGCCACACCAACGGGCCTACGAACGCCGCTTTCGACGCCAGGGTTGTCGTTCCCGCCCCATGGCAACCCTGGTGTCGAAAACGGCGACGCCGAAAGCCCTAGGAACCGAGCACCTGCCAGAGGAACTCGTACGTCAGCGCTGACTTGAAGGCGGCTTGCTTGTTGTCCGCCGCGCCACCGTGCCCGCCTTCGATGTTCTCGTAGTACAGCACCCGGTGCCCGGCCGCCTCGAGTGCCGCCGTCATCTTCCTGGCGTGCCCGGGATGTACGCGGTCATCGCGGGTCGAGGTGGTGATCAGGATCGGCGGATAGGTCGCTGAGGCCGAAATGTTCTGGTATGGCGAGTATTTCGACATGAATTCCCAGTCCGCTGGATCGTCAGGATTGCCATATTCGGCCACCCACGACGCACCCGCCAGCAGCAGGTGGAAACGCTTCATGTCCAGCAGCGGAACACTGCACACCAACGCCCCGAACAACTCCGGATAGTGGGTGAGCATGACGCCCATCAACAGACCGCCGTTGCTGCCGCCGGACGCACCGAGCTGCTCGACCGTGGTGATCCCGCGGCGCACCAGATCTGCGGCGATCGCGGCGAAATCCTCGTACACCAGATGACGGTTCTCCCGCATCGCCTGCTTGTGCCAGTCCGGCCCGTACTCACCGCCACCGCGGATGTTTGCCTGTACGTAGGTGCCGCCGCGGGCCAGCCAACCACGGCCGATCCCGCCGATATAGCCCGGTGTCAACGAATTCTGGAACCCGCCATAGCCGTACAGATACGTGGGGCTCGGCTCGTCGCGGCGACCCACCACGAAATAGGGAACCTGAGTGCCGTCGGCGGAGGTGGCGAAGAACTGCTCCACCTCGATGCCGTCGGCGTCGAAGAACGCCGGCGCCGACTTCACCTCGGTCAACGATCCGCCTGCGGTGCCGTACAGCAATCGTGACGGGGTGGTGAATCCGCTTGAGTTGTAGAACACCTCGTCGCCGAAGGGATCGATGTCGACGACGATGGTGTCGGCGGCCGGCGGTATGTCCGGCGCATCGTGGCGTTCCCACGTCCCGGGCGTGACCACCTCGACGTGGCTGGCGACATCACGCAGCGTGATCAGGATCAGCTTGTCGCGGGTCCACTGCGCGGCGGACAGGCAGCTGTGCTCGTCGGGCTCGTAGATCATCGCGAGATCGGCCGTGCCAGCGAGGAATTCGTCGAAATTGGTGCCGAGCAGCGCGCCGGCGGGGTAGGTGACGTCCTCGACCTGCCAGTCGGTCCGCAGCGAGATCAGCAGCCACTCGCGGTGCAGCGACAGTGACGAGTCGGTCGGCACCTTGATCTCGATCAACTCGCCGTCGCGCAGCTCATAGCGGATGCGGTGGTAGAAGTCGGTGTAGCGGCCCAACCGGGTGTGCTCGAAACCGGGCGTCCGGTCAACGGAGGCGATCACCCGCACATCGGTCGGCTCGGCCTCGTACACGGTCTCGGCCTCGGCCAACGGCTGCCCGCGACGCCAGCGCTTGGCGATCCGCGGATAGCCGGATTCGGTCATCGAGCCCTCGCCGAAGTCGGTGCACACCAGCAGGGTGTCCTCGTCCTCCCAGGACACCGACGACTTGGCCTCTGCCAACTCGAACCCATCGTCGACGAATTCCCTTGTCCGCATGTCGAACTCACGCACCACCGTGGCGTCGGCCCCACCGCGCGACAGGCTGATCATCGCCAGCGTGTGGTCGGGCTCGATCACCTCCGGCCCGGCCCACACCCAGTTCTCGTCCTCGGCGCGGACCAACTCGTCCACATCGAGGATCACGTCCCAGTCCGGGTTGTCGGTGCGGTAGCTCTCCAGCGTGGTGCGCCGCCACAGGCCGCGGGGGTTCGCCTCGTCGCGCCAGAAGTTGTACAGGTACTCACCGCGCCGGCCGGGATAGGGAATCCGTGCGTCGGTGTCGAGGATCTCCAGGATCTCCGAGCGCATCGTCTCGAATCGTTCGCCGCTCAGCTCGGCGATCGTCGGCTCGTTGTGGGCACGCACCCACGCCAACGCGTCGTCGCCGGTGATGTCCTCGAGCCACAGATAGGGATCCGCTGGGTCCGTTGCCACCCGTCCATTGTGACCACGCGCGTACTGTGAGCCGAACAACACCATTGTCGAGAAGAAGCGAGGTTGTGATGGGCCAGGCACCGGCACGGGCCCTCATCACCGCGGCTGCCGCCGACCTGCTGGCGCGGCTGCAGGAGCGGCACGGGGCCCTGATGTTCCACCAGTCCGGCGGATGCTGCGACGGGTCGTCGCCGATGTGCTACCCCGACGGGGACTTCATCGTCGGCGACCGGGACATCCTGTTGGCGATCCTCGACGTCGGGACGGGCGTGCCGGTGTGGATCTCCGGGCCGCAATTCGACGCCTGGAAGCACACCCAGCTGGTGATCGACGTGGTGCCCGGCCGCGGCGGCGGGTTCAGCCTGGAAGCGCCCGAAGGCATGCGATTCCTGTCCCGCGGGCGCGCCTTCACCGACGACGAGAACCGCCTGCTCGACGAGCAGACTCCGGTGACCGGTGCGCAGTACACCGCCGGCGTACGCCCACCCGACACCGGCAGCCACATCGTCGACGAAGCCGCCGATGCCTGCCCGGTACCGCAAGGACGCGCCGCGCAGATGTAGCGGGTCGGCGCGGGCCGCGGCGTTATCGTCGAAAGGTGATTCCGCTGCCCCGCGCATGGCTACTGACCGGCGCAATGTCGGTCGGCGTCGCCGTCGGGCTTCTGGCCGGGGTCGCCACGTCGTTGTTGGTGACGGCGACCGTGCGGCCCGACGTGGTGATCGCGCTCGTGCTCGGGGTGCCCGGGGTCCTCGGAATCCTGCTGGTCCTGGTTTCCGGACGACGGTGGGTCACGACGTTCGGCGCGTTCGTCCTGGCCGTCGCGCCCGGCTGGTTCGCCGCCCTGACGATCATCCAGGCGGCGTCGAATGCCTGAGAACCTCGACACCTCCACCGCGGACTTCACCCCACTGTTCGACACCGGCGAGAACGAGGTCGTCGCTGTCGAGGATCCATCGCCTGTCGCGGCGGAAGCGCCGGCCGCACCGGAACCACCGGCGTCCGACGACGCGCCTTCGGCACCGTTGGCTGCCCCGGCCCCGTCCATCGTGGTCGAAGGGTCCTACCTATATGTCAAGTGGTGGACGTTCGTGGGTGTGCTCGCCGGGGTGTGGTTCATCTCCGCGGCGGCCGGGGCGGGCCTGTACTACTACTGGTTCGAATCGGGGGACAAGACCTGGCCGGTGTTCGTCGTGCTCACCTACGTCGTCGTCACCACGGTTGGGGCCCTGCTGGCGTCCACCGCCCAGCGCAGACCGGTGATATCCGCCCTGGCCATCGCGTTGATGTCGGCCCCGCTGGCGGCGATGGCGGCCGCGGCGGTCTTCTACGGCGCCTACGTGTTCGGCTGGATCGCTCGGTAGGAACATTGCGCGGCCCACTAGGGTGGGTTCGTGACCCACTTTGACGTTGTCGTTCTCGGAGCCGGGCCCGGTGGATACGTCGCGGCCATTCGTGCCGCCCAACTGGGGCTGAATACCGCAATTGTCGAACCCAAATACTGGGGCGGCGTGTGCCTCAATGTCGGGTGCATCCCGTCCAAGGCGTTGCTGCGCAATGCGGAGATCGCGCACATCTTCAACAAGGAAGCCAAGACCTTCGGCATCAGCGGGGAGGCGACCTTCGACTACGGTGCCGCCTTCGACCGCAGCCGCAAGGTGGCCGACGGCCGTGTCGCCGGCGTGCACTTCCTGATGAAGAAGAACAAGATCACCGAGGTCCACGGGTACGGCACCTTCACCGGCCCGAACGCGATGTCGGTGAAGCTCAACGAAGGCGGGACCGAGGAGCTGACCTTCGACAACGCCATCATCGCCACCGGGTCGTCGACGCGTCTGGTGCCGGGCACCTCGCTGTCGGAGAACGTCGTCACCTACGAGACCCAGATCCTCTCGCGTGAGCTGCCCGGGTCGATCATCATCGCCGGGGCGGGCGCCATCGGCATGGAGTTCGCCTACGTGCTGAAGAACTACGGCGTCGACGTCACCATCGTCGAGTTCCTTCCGCGGGCCCTGCCCAACGAGGACGCCGAGGTCTCCAAGGAGATCGAGAAGCAATACAAGAAGCTGGGCGTGAAGATCCTCACCGGCACCAAGGTCGAAGCAATTGCCGACGACGGTTCCAGCGTGAAGGTCACCGTAAGCAAGGACGGCAAGACCGAAGAACTGCAGGCCGACAAGGTGTTGCAGGCCATCGGGTTTGCCCCCAACGTCGAGGGCTTCGGCCTCGAGGCGGCCGGTGTCGCGCTCACCGACCGCAAGGCCATCGGCATCGACGATTACATGCGTACCAACGTGCCGCACATCTATGCCATCGGCGATGTCACCGGCAAGCTGCAACTGGCCCACGTGGCCGAGGCGCAGGGCGTGGTCGCGGCCGAAACCATCGGCGGCGCAGAGACTCTGACGCTGGGCGATTACCGGATGATGCCACGCGCGACGTTCTGTCAGCCGCAGGTGGCCAGCTTCGGGCTGACCGAGGAGCAGGCCAAGGCCGAGGGATACGACGTGGTTGTCGCCAAGTTCCCGTTCACCGCCAACGGCAAGGCGCACGGTCTGGCCGATCCGACCGGGTTCGTCAAGCTGATCGCCGACAAGAAGCACCTCGAACTGATCGGCGGGCACCTGATCGGGCCCGATGTCTCCGAGCTGCTGCCCGAGCTGACCCTGGCCCAGAAGTGGGACCTCACCGCCAACGAGTTGGCCCGCAACGTGCACACCCACCCGACCCTGTCGGAGGCGCTGCAGGAGTGCTTCCATGGGCTGACCGGTCACATGATCAACTTTTGAGAAACGAAATCGTTGCCGGCATAGCCGGATTGGTGGCCGGCCACATTCTGTGGCTGGCTGCCATCACATTGGCGACCGAGGGCTCCCGGGTGACCATCTGGGCGCTCTTGGTGGCCGCGTTGTCCCTGATCGGCGGTGCGGCCGGCGCGTACTTCGGCCGGCGCAAGTATCAGCAGAAAGACCACGCGTGGGCGGCATTCCTGTGGGCGCTGCCGGTGTCCCCGGTGGTGTTCTCGCTGGTGTTGCTGGGCGTCACGTATCTGTAGCGAGCGATTCGCGCGTCGGTTTCTACACCTGGGCTGTTGCGCACGCCTCAGCACAACCCTGAGGTAGAAAACGGCACCGGCCCGGCGGGGGGAGCCGGCCGCTCAGTCGGGGAAGTCCAGCGGGATCCGCAGCGAGGTCATCGTGGCGGCCAGGCCATCGTATTGGCTTGCCAGCAGGCAGAATTCGATGATCTGCTGTTTGGTCAGGATGGCGGCGAGCGCGGCCCACGTTTCCGCCGAGATCGACCGGGTGACGACGAACTCGTCGGTCGCGGTGATCAACACCCGCTGGCGGTCGGTGAGCCCGTCGGCATCGGGTCCCTCGAAGATGCGGGCCTGCGTCTTTTCGTCGACGCCGCGACTGCGGGCCAACCGCCGGTGCTGCTGCAGTTCGTATTCACAATCCCGCAGATGGCCGACCCGGAGGATGACCAACTCGGCATCCTGACGCGACAGCTTGCCCAGCGGGCCGAGCAGCAGCCCGGAATACGGCAGCCACGCCAAGAACAGCAGCTTGTGCTGGCCCAACACGTTCATCAGGGTGAACCTCGGTGCCCGGATGGCTCTGGCGCCCAGCTTGGCGATGGCCCAGTTGACCGGGCCCAGCTCACGGAATCCGCCCGGTGCGATACGGGCCGGCTCGAGTGCACTCACCCCGCCGAGTCTGGCACAAGATGGCAGGGTGGGAAGGCCGCACCGGTTTCTACCGCAGGGCGGTGAATTGGCCGTCACCACGACCCAGGTGTGGAAAACGGCGTGGACGGTGTGCGGGCTGTCGCGGCGACTACGGCTGGCGCACCAGATACGGCGACACTGTCGAGCGGTGCTCGTTGAGGTCCAGGGCCTTGCCGAGTGCCGGGAACGCCCGTTGCGGGCAGTTGTCCCGTTCGCACACCCGACAGCCTGATCCGATCGGTGTGGCCGCCTCGCCGGAGAGGTCCAGACCTTCGGAGTACACCAGCCGATGGGCATGGCGCAGTTCGCATCCCAGCCCGATGGCGAAGGTCTTGCCCGGTTGCCCATAGCGCGAGGCGCGACGCTCCACGGTGCGGGCCACCCACATGTAGTTGCGCCCGTCGGGCATCTGGGCGATCTGCACGCCGATCTTGCCGGGGTTGCCGAAGGTCTCGTACACGTTCCACAACGGGCAGGTGCCGCCCGAGGAGGAGAAGTGAAAACCGGTGGCGGACTGGCGTTTCGACATGTTTCCGGCCCGGTCGACCCGGACGAAGGAGAACGGCACGCCACGCATCGACGGGCGTTGCAGGGTCGACAGCCGGTGCGCGATGGTCTCGTAGCTCACCGAGTAGAACGCCGACAGCCGTTCCACGTCGTAACGGAAATTCTCGGCCACATCATGGAATTGGCGGTAGGGCAGCACGGTTGCGGCGGCGAAGTAGTTGGCCAGCCCGAGCCGGGCCAAGGTGTGGGACTCGGCGCTGGTGAACATGCCCTCGTCGACGAGTTTGTCGATGAGCTCGCCGAACTCCAGGAAGGCGAGTTCGGCTGCCATCTTGAACACCTGCTGACCGGTGCCCAGGTGATTGCTCATCTCCAGGGTCTTGCTGGCCGGGTCGAAGCGGTGCAGCACGGTGTCACCCAGATCGATGCGCCGAACGATCCGCACGTTGTGCACGGTGGTCAGCCGGTTCGCCAGTTCGCCGGCCAGATCACCGCGATGCATACGGATCTTGGCGGTGAGATCCTCTGCGGCAGTGTCTAATTCGTGCAGATAGTTCTGGCGTTGGTAGAAGTAGTCGCGTACTTCTTCGTGCGGCATGGTGATCGATCCGCTGCCGCTGCCGTCGGAATACCGATCCTCGGTCGCTGCGGCCAGCTGTGTGGTGGTGAGCCGATACCGGCGGTGCAGGTTGACCAGCGCGCGGGCGAAATTGGGATATGCCGCCACCAAGTCGGCCACCTCGGTGACGTCCATCTCGACACCGAGGTCGCGGTCGAGCGTCACCTCGCGCATCTCGGCGACCAGTCGGGTGTCGTCCTGAGGGGCGAAGAACGTCGCGTCCACCCCGAACACCTCGGTGATGCGCAGGAGCACCGCAACCGTCAGTGGGCGTACGTCGTGCTCGATCTGGTTGAGATAGCTCGGGGAGATCTCCAACATCTGTGCCAGCGCGGCCTGGCTGAACCCACGCTCGCTCCGCAGTTGTCGCACCCGCGAGCCCACGAACGTTTTTGCCACGTCAAATAGCTTACAAGCCTGTGAAGACGTCCTTTGCATAGTTGGCAAATTTGGGATTACTGGCATCATCGGGCTGCCTGGCATGATCGGGCTCAGGCGCAGCGATTGGGAGATGGCCATGACGGGAACCGCGGAAACTTCGACCACCGGACTCAACAAGGTGATGATGCCGGTGCCGGATCCGCATCCCGACGTCTTCGACCGGCAATGGCCGCTTCGCGTCGGCGACATCGACCGCGTCGGCCGGCTGCGGTTCGACGCCGCGGCTCGGCACATCCAGGACATCGGCTCCGATCATCTGCGTGAACTCGGCTTCGAGGAGACCCATCCACTGTGGATCGTTCGGCGCACGATGATCGATCTGATCAAGCCCATCGAATTCCAGGACATGCTGCGGATGCGACGGTGGTGTTCGGGCACGTCGAACCGCTGGTGTGAGATGCGGGTGCGCATCGACGGACGCAAGGGCGGCCTGATGGAATCCGAGGCCTTCTGGATCAACATCAACCGTGAGACCCAGGGCCCGGCTCGCATCTCCGACGACTTCCTGGCCGGCTTGCGGCGCACCACCGACGAGGCGCGACTGCGGTGGAAGTCCTACCTGAAGGCCGGGAGTCGCGAGGACGCGGTGGAGGTACGTGAGTATCCGGTGCGGGTGTCCGACATCGATTTGTTCGACCACATGAACAACTCGGTCTACTGGACCGTGATCGAGGACTACCTGTACTCGCACCCCGAGCTCCTCCAGAAGCCGCTGCGGGTGACCATCGAGCACGACGCCGCCGTCGCCCTGGGCGAGAAACTCGAGATCCTGTCGCACGTCCACCCCGCCGGATCGACCGACAAATTCGGCGAGGGGCTGACGGACCGGACTGTTAGAACGCTCACATATGCCGTCGGCGACGAGACGAAAGCGATCGCCTCACTCTTCTCGCTCTGACCCCCGCCGGTTTAACAGTACGGGCGTACTGACCTGCGCCTTTGGGCTACCCGTCGGTAGCTTCTGAACCGGTACAGCCATCATATTTCTTCGCAACATTTGCAAATTTGCTAAGCGCTTTGGCGAAAGTTGGCAATTGAAACGGGTGGACCTGCGAATATGTGCTGTGCCATGGTCGAGTCAGCACATCAGTGAAGTTGCCAAAGCGTTAGCAATGAGCGAGCGGTGCGGCGGCGGAGCAACTGAACCAAACCGAAGGAGCAGTCCTATGTCGACCGTGGGCACCCCCAAGTCACCGGAGCAGATCCAGCACGACTGGGATCACAACCCCCGCTGGAAGGGCATCACCCGTACCTACACCCCGGCCGACGTGGTCGCCCTGCAGGGCTCCGTCGTCGAGGAGGCCACCTTGGCCCGACGCGGCGCCGAGGTGCTGTGGGAGCAGCTGCACGACATGGACTTCGTCAACGCGCTGGGCGCGCTGACCGGCAACATGGCCGTCCAGCAGGTCCGCGCCGGCCTCAAGGCCATCTACCTGTCGGGCTGGCAGGTTGCCGGTGACGCCAACCTGTCCGGTCACACCTACCCCGACCAGAGCCTCTACCCGGCCAACTCGGTGCCGCAGGTGGTCCGCCGCATCAACAACGCGCTGCTGCGTGCCGACGAGATCGCCAAGGTCGAGGGCGACACCTCCGTCGAGAACTGGCTCGCCCCGATCGTCGCCGACGGTGAGGCCGGCTTCGGTGGCGCGCTCAACGTCTACGAGCTGCAGAAGGCCATGATCGCCGCCGGTGTCGCCGGCTCGCACTGGGAAGACCAGCTGGCCTCGGAGAAGAAGTGTGGCCACCTCGGTGGCAAGGTGCTGATCCCGACCCAGCAGCACATCCGCACCCTGACCTCGGCCCGTCTGGCCGCCGACGTGGCCGACGTGCCGACCGTCGTCATCGCGCGCACCGACGCCGAGGCCGCCACCCTGATCACCTCCGACGTCGACGAGCGCGATAAGCCGTTCATCACCGGTGAGCGCACCGCCGAGGGCTTCTACCACGTGAAGAACGGCCTCGAGCCCTGCATCGCCCGCGCCAAGGCCTACGCGCCGTACTCCGACCTGATCTGGATGGAGACCGGCACCCCGGACCTGGAGCTGGCCAAGAAGTTCGCCGAGGGCGTCAAGGCGGAGTTCCCCGACCAGATGCTGGCCTACAACTGCTCGCCGTCCTTCAACTGGAAGCAGCACCTGGACGACGACACCATCGCCAAGTTCCAGCGCGAGCTGGGCGCGATGGGCTTCAAGTTCCAGTTCATCACGCTGGCCGGCTTCCACGCCCTGAACTACTCGATGTTCGATCTGGCCCACGGCTACGCCCGCGAGCAGATGAAAGCCTACGTCGAGCTGCAGGAGCGCGAGTTCGCTGCCGAGGAGCGCGGCTACACCGCCACCAAGCACCAGCGTGAGGTCGGCGCCGGCTACTTCGACCGGATCGCCACCACGGTTGACCCGAACAGCTCGACCACCGCGCTGGCCGGTTCCACCGAAGAGGGCCAGTTCCACTAGGCCCTTGCGGAGGAGCCCTTCTCGCCGAGCAGACGTAAACCCGTCATTTTCCCCGCGAAAATGCCCGGTTTACGTCTGCTCGCGGAGAGAAATCACACGTAACCGCACAGGCCCCGCCCAGAGGTTTTGGGCGGGGCCTGTCTGCGTATAGAAAGAGAAGCCGTGAGCAATCAAATTGAACGAGTAGGCGTGATCGGCGCCGGCCAGATGGGCGCGGGTATCGCCGAGGTGTCGGCCCGCGCGGGCGTCGACGTGCTGGTGTTCGAGACCAACGACGCGCTGGTCACCGCCGGCCGCAACCGCATCACCAAGTCGCTCGAGCGCGCAGTCAGCGCCGGCAAGGTCACCGAGCGCGAGAAGGACGCCGCGCTGGCCAAGCTGAACTTCACCACGACGCTCGCCGATCTCGCCGACCGTCAGCTGGTCATCGAGGCTGTCATCGAGGACGAGAACGTCAAGGCCAAGATCTTCGCCGAGCTGGACAGCGTCATCACCGACCCCGATGCGGTGCTGGCCTCCAACACCTCCAGCATCCCGATCATGAAACTGGCAGCAGCTACCCAGAATCCTCACAGGGTTCTCGGTCTGCACTTCTTCAACCCGGTTCCGGTGTTGCCGTTGGTCGAATTGGTCAGCACTCTGGTGACCGCAGATGCCGCCGCCGAGCGCGTCGAGGAATTCGCCGGGACGGTCCTCGGAAAACAGGTCGTGCGTTGTTCTGACCGGTCCGGTTTCGTGGTCAATGCGTTGCTGGTGCCGTACCTGTTGTCGGCCATCCGGATGGTCGAGGGTGGGTTTGCCACAATTGACGATGTCGACAAGGCGATCGTGGCGGGGCTTTCACATCCGATGGGCCCACTGCGGTTGTCCGACCTGGTTGGTCTGGACACCCTCAAGCTCATCGCCGACAAGATGTTTGACGAGTTCAAAGAGCCTTTGTACGCCGCACCGCCGCTGTTGTTGCGGATGGTCGAAGCCGGGCAGCTCGGCAAAAAATCGGGCCAGGGCTTCTACAAGTACTGAGCACGTCATGACGCAACCCGCGCTGGCACTCTGGCCGAGGCTTAGCTAGTCTAGCCACAGTAGGGCCTGCTGGCTCACTCAAACGAGTCTGCGTGAAAAACACGCGTCGGCCCCAAACCGTCGGTCGTCAGCAGCAGAAAACGCAAAGAGGTAAATTTTCGCATGTCCAACGTCGAGTCCGAACTGGCGCCGTATTACGAAGAATCGCAGTCGATTTACGACATCTCCAACGATTTCTTCGCCCTGTTCCTGGGGAACACCATGGGTTACACCTGCGGCTACTACGAACGCGAGGACATGACCCTCGACGAGTCGCAGAACGCCAAGTTCGATCTTGCGCTGGGCAAGCTCGATCTCAAGCCGGGCATGACGCTGCTCGACATCGGCTGCGGCTGGGGCGGCGCCCTGGAGCGGGCCATCACCAAGTTCGACGTGAACGTCATCGGCATCACGCTGAGCAAGGCGCAGTCGGAATACGCCCGTGAGCGGCTGGCCAAGATCGACACCAACCGCAGCATCGACATCCGGCTGCAGGGTTGGGAAGAGTTCGACGAGCCCGTCGACCGCATCGTCTCGATCGGTGCGTTCGAGGCGTTCAAGCAGGAGCGCTACCCGATCTTCTTCGAGCGCGCCTACAGCATCCTGCCGGAGAACGGCGGCCGGATGCTGCTGCACACGATCCTGGCCCACACCCAGGCGTACTTCCGGGAAAACGGGATCAAGCTGACGATCAGCGACCTGAAGTTCATGAAGTTCATCGGCGAGGAGATCTTCCCCGGTGGGCAGCTGCCCGCGGTCGAGGACATCGAGAAGCTCGCCGACGATTCGGGCTTCAAGCTGGAGCGCATCCACCTGCTGCGTCCGCACTATGCGCGCACGCTGGACATGTGGGCGGCCAACCTCGAGGCGGCCAAGGACGAGGCCATCGCCATGCAGGGCCAGGAGGTCTACGACCGCTACATGAAGTACCTGACCGGTTGCGCCGACTTCTTCCGTCGCGGCATCACCAACATCGGTCAGTTCACGCTCGTCAAGTAGTTTTTCCAAAAACTGCCCCCGACGTCTGTCGGGGGCAGTTTTGTGTGCTTGGCGCGCCGAAATTGCACACAGGGACAGGACCCGCACGATTCCTGTCCCTGGGCTCAATCTCGACGCACGACCAGAGAAATCAGGCGCCAGCCAACCGCTTCTTCTCCACCTCGACGTCGAAGTCCGGTGGCGGCCATGACATGTTGAGGCCCTTGAGTGCTTCGATGAGCAGTTCGGTGATGGCCAGCCGGCTGTACCACTTCTTGTCGCACGGCACGATGTGCCACGGTGCATAGTCGGTGGAGGTCTTGTCCAGCATGGCCTGGTAGGCCTCTTGGTATTTGGGCCACAGCAGGCGTTCGTCGATGTCGGCCGGGTTGTATTTCCAATACTTGTCCGGCCGTTCCAGCCGCTCGGCCAGGCGGTCCTTCTGTTCGGCCAGCGAGACGAACATCGCGACCTTCACCAATGTGGTGCCGGCATCGACCAACTCGCGTTCGAAGGCGTTGATCTCGTCGTAGCGGGCGCCCCAGACGTCCGGTGGCACCAGGTTGTGGACGCGCACGACGAGCACGTCCTCGTAGTGCGAGCGGTCGAACACCCCGATGTGACCGGCCGGGGGAAGGGCGTTGCGAATCCGCCACAGGTAGTGGTGGGCGCGTTCTTCCTCGGACGGTTTGCCGAAGCTGGTGTATCGGACACCTTGCGGATTTGCCGCGCCCACAACGTGTTTCACGATTCCGCCCTTGCCGGCGGTGTCCATGCCCTGCAGGATCAGCAGAACCGAGCGGTTGTCGTCACCACTTTTGGACCGGGCGTAGAGCATCTCCTGTAGCGAGGCCAGCCGCAGATTGCGTTCGGTCTGCAGGGTGGGCGCATCGCTCTTGGTTCCGCGAAATCCCGGTGTGCTGTTGGTGTCGATGTGCGCGACTTTGTCTCCGGGGCGGAACACCAGGTGTTCGCGTGGTTCGTGGGTCCACAGGGTAGGCAGATCGTCCTTGCTCACCCGTTCAGTCAAGCAGTTGACGCGGCAATACCGGAGATGGGTGTGGCTGCGAGTTGAACTTCTCCAGCGAGCCGCCGACTTCGACGATGCCGCACAACGCGTTCCAGGACAGCATGGTCAGGTAATCGATCAGATCGTCGGTGCTCATGCGCGGATTCGACATCCACGAGTGGGTGGCCAGCTGGACCCCGCCGACGGTGTGAAATGCCCACGCTTCGGCACCCCGGGTGTCCATGCCGACCTGCGCCATCCGCCGACGCAGCATCACGGCCAGCATGCGAGCGATGATCTGCTCGGAGTCGGCGACCGCCTTGCTCTTGCTGGCGGAGTTGTTCGCCATCACGAAGCGATACGGTTCCGGCTCGGCGGCAACGGTTTCGACGTAGACCTTGATGATTTCGCGGGTCAGGTCGAACCCGTCGAGGTTCGACGACAGGGCTGCGGCCATGTTCGGGATCAACGTGGTCTGGGCGAACCGCATCATGACCGCGGTGGTCAGGTCGTTCTTGTCGACGAAGTACCGGTAGAGCACGGTCTTGGAGACGCCGATCTCCGCGGCGATCTCGTCCATGCTGACATTGCTGCCTCGGCGCCGGATCGCCTCGAGGGTGCCGTCTACGAGTTCATTACGGCGCTCCACCTTGTGCTGGTGCCAGCGCCGCTTTCGTCCGTCGGTTTTCACCGTCACCGGAGTCTGCTGTGCCACAGTCGCAGTAATCCCATTCCCTAGTTCCGCTTAATAGTACGGCGGATCGGGGGCTGCGGACCTGTGGGTGCGACGCCGAATCGGCGCAGTTGTGGATGATGGATACGTGGCACATCGATCGGACGCCGGTTTGCGCGCGTTGCCTTCCCCGCGGCCCAGTTTTGCCGAGACGCTGGCCGGGGCGGACAGTGCCGCCGACGCCGAACGGCTCCGGGCTTTGCGGCGCATGAAGCTGGTGGCGCTGAGTTTCCTGCTCGGAGCCACCGTGATCTTCCTGCTCTGCACCTGGGCGCAGTCCCACGGTGCCGGCGGTTGGGTGGGGTATGTGCGGGCCGCGGCCGAGGCCGGCATGGTCGGTGCCCTGGCGGACTGGTTCGCCGTAACGGCGTTGTTCAAACACCCCCTGGGTCTGCCGATCCCGCACACCGCCATCATCAAGCGCAAGAAAGATCAGCTGGGGGAGGGTCTGGGCACGTTCGTCCGGGAGAACTTCATGTCCCCGGAGGTGATCGCCACCAAACTGCGTGATGCGCAGGTGGCGGGCCGGCTCGGCAAGTGGCTGTCTGACCGTCCGCACGCCGAGCGGGTGGCCGCCGAGGCGTCCACGGTGCTGCGCGTCGGGGTGGAGATGCTGCGCGACGAGGACGTTCAGCATGTCCTCGACCGGATGATCGTCAAGCGCATCGCCGAGCCCAAGTGGGGTCCGCCCATCGGCCGGGTGCTCTCGACGCTGCTGCAGGAGGGCCGGCAGGAGGCGTTGATCCAGCTGCTGTGTGACCGGGCCTTCCAGTGGTCGCTGAACGCCGGTGAGGTGATCGAGCGGGTGATCGAGCGGGATTCGCCGACGTGGTCGCCGCGTTGGGTGGATCATCTGGTCGGCGACCGCATACACCGCGAGCTGATGGATTTCACCGACAAGGTGCGCCGTAATCCCGAGCACGAGCTGCGCCGCTCGGCGACGAGGTTCCTGTTCGAGTTCGCCGACGACCTGCAGCACGACGAGGCGACGATCCAGCGGGCCGAGAACGTCAAGGAACAACTCATGGGTCGCGACGAGGTGGCCCGGGCCGCGGAGACGGCCTGGGCGGCGGCCAAGCGGATCATCCTGGAATCGGTGGACGATCCGTCCTCGGCGCTGCGCACCCGGATCGCCGATTCGGTGATGCGCATCGGGGAGTCGTTGCGCGACGACGCCGAGCTGCGGGACAAGGTCGACACCTGGATCATCCGCGGTGCGAAACACTTGGTGGGCGAGTATGGGACGGAGATCACAGCGATCATCACCGAGACCATCGAACGCTGGGATGCCGACGAGGCCAGCCGGCGAATCGAGCTCCATGTGGGTCGTGACCTGCAGTTCATCCGGATCAACGGCACCGTGGTGGGGTCACTGGCAGGTCTGGTCATCTATTCGATAGCGCAACTACTCTTCTGACCTGCGCTAACTAGTGCTTGCAAAAGTTAGCACCCCGTCGTAGCGTGAAAATTGTCGTTAACGGATACCCGGGCTACGAGGGGAATGGCATGGCGCAAGACGAGAATCTCGCTGCTGTCGTCTCCAACGCTGCGCAGGACATCGGAAGCTTCATCCGGTCCCAGCGTGAGGCGGCACAGGTATCTGTTCGGCAGCTGGCCGAGAAGGCCGGCGTCAGCAATCCCTACCTGAGTCAGATCGAACGGGGATTGCGCAAACCCTCAGCCGACGTGCTCAACCAGATCGCGAAGGCGCTGCGGGTGTCCGCGGAGGTGCTCTATGTGCGCGCCGGGATCTTGGAACCCAGTGAGCCCAGCGAGGTCCGCGACGCCATCGTCAACGATGCGGGGATCACCGAGCGGCAGAAGCAGGTGCTGCTCGACATCTACACCTCGTTTCGCCAGCAGAACGACGCCGACGCAGGTGAGGAGCCGACAACTGAGCCGACTGACTGACACCCCACGTCCTTCCCGATAACCACTCACACGAAAACAGACCAACCAGAAAGGAACTCGCATGACCGAGAAGAACCAGCCCACCATCGAAGACCTCAAGGCCCCGCTGCTCGCCGCAGTCGGCGCCGCCGACCTGGCCCTGGCCACGGTCAACGAGATCGTCGCCAGCCTGCGTGAGCGGGCCGAGGATGCGCGCACCGACGCCCAGGGCCGCGTCGAGGAAGGCCGCGCCCGGCTGAACAAGCTGCAGGAAGACCTGCCCACCCAGTTCGAGGAGCTGCGCGACAAGTTCACCTCCGAGGAGCTGCGCAAGGCCGCCGAGGGCTACGCCGATCAGGCCACCGCCACCTACAACAAGCTCGTCGAGCGCGGCGAGGCGGCGCTGGAGCGCCTGCGCAACCAGCCGGCCATCGAGGAGGCCGCCAACCGGGTCGAGGGCTACACCGACCAGGTCACCGAGCTGACCCAGGATGCGCTGGGCACCGTGGCCTCGCAGACCCGCGCGGTCGGTGAGCGTGCCGCCAAGCTGGTGGGCGTGGAGCTGCCGAAGAAGTCCGCTCCCGAGAAGAAGGCTGCTCCGGCCCCGGCGCCGGCCAAGAAGGCCGCCGCCCCGGCCGCCAAGAAGGCCGCCCCGGCCAAGAAGGCTCCGGCGAAGAAGGCCCCGGCCAAGAAGGTCACCCAGAAGTAAGTCAGTGCGTCGGCCGGCAGGGGTGTGGGGCCCTGTCGGTCGACGCTGAGATGACGCCCGCATAGGCTGGTGAGGTGCAACTTGCCAACCTTGCGGGCGTCATTCTTTCAGCGCTCACGTACTTGGTCGCTCTCGTAGGTGTCTACGCCTTCGTGCATGCGGCGATGCAGCGTCCAGACGCCTACACGGCCACCGGCAAGCTGACCAAGCCGGTGTGGTTGGTCATCCTGGGCGTGGGTGTGGTCCTCACGCTGCTGTTGGGCGGTGTTTTCGGCGCGGCGATCTCGGCCTGCGCCACCGGTATCTACCTCGTCGATGTCCGGCCCAAGCTGCTCGAAATCCAGGGAAAGTCGCGCTGAACCCATGCGTTCGTCACTGGCCGCGCTCGGCGCGGCAGGTGTGGTGCTGGGCGCAGCGCTGACGTTCGCTCCGGCCGCAGCCGCCGTCGACCACGTCTACGTCGACCATGTCGAATGGGCCAAGTGGGGTGACCTGTCGAGCCTGCGGGTCTACCCGGCCGACACCGCCCGCGCGCTGACCCGCCAACCCGGCACCACCGTCGAGGCCGATCAGGCCTGGGCCGAGGTCCTGGCGTTGTCGCCGGACGCCGACCTTCCCGGAATGCGTGAGCAGTTCCTGTGCCACTGGACCTTCGCCGAACTCGCCGAGCCGGGCAAGACCAGCTGGAATCTCGAACCGTGGCGGCCCGAGGTCAGTCCCGAGATGATGCTGGCCACCGGGTGCAATCCCGGCGGTACCGAGGAACCGTTCTGACCCGCCGGAAAAGCCGGAGCTAGAGCTTCGCGAAGCAGGGGTCCTCTTGGCCCTTGGGCATCGCCGCGTTCGTGGTCGAGAACTTCGCCACGACGCCACTGTCGGTCACCTGCACGCTGTCGGCGTGGATTCCCATCGGATAGTTCTCGGTGATCTGGGCGGTGAACTTGTCCAGGATCGGCTGCAGGGTCTCGCGCGGCCAGGACAGACCGATGGCACTCAGATCGATGATCTGCAGCGAGATGCCCTTGTTGACCACCGTGGGCTTGGCCGTGATGGTGCCGAGCAGACCCTTGAGCTCGATCGTCCCGTTCGACGGGTTGGTCCGCACATCCGAGATCGCCGAGCCGACGAACGGCAGGCTCACCATGTCGGCCACGGTCTGGCGGATGCCGTCGGTGTTCCAGGTGATGTCGGCGACCAGGGAGCCCACCGTGCCACTGGCGTCGGCGGTCTCCTTGATGCGGACGTCCTTGATGCCGAGCTTGACCTTCATGCCCTTGGCATCGCGGATCTGATTTCCCGCGGTCTCGATGTTGATGTTGGTGTAGTGGCCGCTCACGTGCTGCAGCAGGAACGGCGGCAGCGGGTCGAACGACGCCTTGGCGCCGTCCTGGACGATGCACTCCACGATCGAGGCGACGATCTTGTCGGCGCGGCTGCGGGCGTACAACTCACCGCCGAGAATCCCGGCGGCGACCAGGGCCACCACGATCACCACGACCAGGACCACCGAGAGCGGATCCGACAGCAGCCGCTTCACCTTGGCCAGGGCCGACGTGTCCGTCGGCCCGGGTTTCGCCGGTGCGGGCTGCTCCACCTGGGGCTGCTGGACCGGCTGCTCCTGCGACAACGGCTGTGCCGGCGGTTCTTGAGGTGCGGGCGGGGACTGGTCGGACGGGCGGGCCCAGGGATCGGTCACCCCAGCGATTGTGCCTTACCGAACTGAGCGAACTGTGAGAAGTTCTGCAGCACCGCGATGGCATCGCGGACCCCGCTGGCGGCCTCGAGGTCGACGTCGGACACCAGCAACTGCGGCTCGGCACCGGCCGCGGCGAGGACCTCACCGGTGGGGGAGGCCACCAGGCTGCCGCCGACCCCTGTCGGTCCGGCCTTGGCGATCTCGTCACCCGGATACGCCTGGTCCACCGCGGCGATGAAGCCCGTGGTGTCCAGCGCCCGGGCCCGGGCCAGCAGGGTCCACTGGTCGAGCTTGCCGGGCCCGGCCCCCCAGGAGGCGTGCACGGTGATCAACTGCGCGCCGCGTCGCGCGAGCTCGACGTAGAGCTCGGGGAACCGGATGTCGTAGCAGGTGGTCAAGCCCACCGTGGCGCCGTCGACTGTGATCGTCACGGGCTCGAAACCCGGTGCCACCGTGCGTGATTCGGCGAAGCCGAAGGCGTCGTAGAGATGGATCTTGTGGTAATGCGCCTCCACGCCGGGTCCGGTCGCGATCAGGGTGTTGGTCACCCGTCCGTCGTCTCCGGGAGCGAACATCCCGGCCACCACGACGACACCGGCCTTCGCGGCGATCTCACGTACCGCGGTCGCCCAGGGGCCGTCGAGCTTCTCGGCCACCGGGCCCAGCGGTACCCCGAACCGGCACATGGTGGCCTCGGGGAACAACACCAACCGGGCGCCGTCATCGGCTGCGCGGCGGGTGAACTCGTCGACCAACGTCAGATTCGACGACGGGTCCGTGCCGGTGGCGATCTGCGCCAGGGCAATTCGCATGCGTCTCAGCTTAGTGGCGCCACGGGGTTCAATGCGTGGCCGGCGCCACGGTCGCCCAGGGGACCGTGAGCACCCCGTCACGCATCCGACGACGTGGCGCCGCCACCGGATAGCCCTGGCCACGCAACAACTCCAACATGGCCCGCCAGCGCACCCGGGGACCGAACACGCCGTGCCCGGCCGCGCTCGCCCAGGCCCGGTCCGCAGCACTGAGCAGCTCGTGGATCGGCTGGCCCTCGACGTTGTGGTGAATGAGTACCTTGGGCAGGCGTTCGGCGAGGTCCGAGGGCCGTTCGATGCTGAACGGATCGCAGGCCAGGGTGAAACTCACCGGCCCGTCGGCGTCCAGCAGCACCCAGCAGCATCGGCGGCCCAGCTCGTCACACGTGCCGTCGACGATCAACCCACCCGGGGCAAGCCGGCGCGTCATGGTGGCCCAGGCGTCGGGCACCGCGTCAACCGGGTATTGCCGCAACACGTTGAACGCGCGCACCAACACCGGTTGCAGCCCGGCCAACTCGAACCCGCCGAGCGCAAACTGCACATCGGTGCCGCCCGCCACCGCCCGGGCGGTGGCGACCCGTTCGGGGTGGATCTCCAGGCCGACCACGCGCACATCGGGGCGTATCGACTGCAGCCGTGCGGCCAACTCGAGCGTGGTGACCGGCAGCGCGCCATAGCCCAGATCGACGACCAGTGGATCGACCGCGGCCCGCAACACCGAGCGCACCCGCGGTGAGTGCACCAGCCATCGGTCGCTGCGGCGCAGCCGGTTGTATCCGGTGGTGCCGCGGGTGACTGCCCCGACGGGCCTAGAACTGCTCGGCGATCCAGCCAGCGGTGAACGCCCCCTCGATGGTCAACACGTCGTTGACCGACTGCAGGACCAGATCTTCGAGCTTGCCGCCGACCAGGGGCATCGGCACCTTGCACCGGCTGTCGACCTGCAGCCGGCTGCCCGCGGTCAGGTCGGTCAGCGCATACCGGCCGTCGAGCCGGCCCGGGGCGCGCGAAACCGACGCGGTGTAGCGGCCGTTCACGCCGCCCTGGTCGAACGGTCCGAACGACTGCCTGCGGGTGATGGCCAGGTCGAGCGGGATCACCGACCGCACGATCGGCGGCAACTCCGCGCGCGGCAGCACCTGCCGGAACTCGACCTCGATCCCACGTTCGTCGGAGCTGAACTCGGTGATGTCCGATTTCCCGGGCGTGAGTTCGTCGTAGCGGTCCATCAGGGCCTGCCAGTAGTCGTCGCTCGCGTAGGCCGCGTAGACCGTCTCGGCGGGTGCGTCGAACGCCATCGTGGACTGCCGGGAACGGCTCATGGCTATCGACCGTACCGCCGGGGTCAGCCGCGCTCGGCGATCCACACCGAGGTGAAGCGCTGCTCGGCGATCAACAGGTCCGTCAGCTGTGAGCCGATGAAACCCTCGATCTTGCCGCCGACCAACGGCACCTTGACCTCGACCGTGAGGTGCACCGACAGCCGCGACCCTGTGTCGGTCCCGGTCAGCGTCGCGGTGCCCGACAGGGACACCGGCGCGCCGGGGATCGAACCCTCGACCGTGCCGCGGGACACGCCGTCACGGATCGGCTCCCAATGCTCCTCGCGTCGGATGTTCAGGTTGCCACGGTGAAACTGCGACACCACGCCGGGCAACCGGTCGGCGCGCAAGGTCTGGGTGGTCACCACGCCGATACCGCCGTCAGCGGCCGTGGTCAGGGCGTCCAGTGTGGCCTCGTCAGCCCCCGAATCGGCGAGGCGGGCCAACCAATACCGTTCGTCACCGAATGCCCGATGGACCTGTTCGACGCTGCCTTCATAGTCGGTGGCCATGTCGAATGATCGCGGCATAGCTGGTCAGGCTACCGTTACGGGCCGTGGTCAGTTCGTATGTTGCCGGTGTCGCCGTGGACGAGGCGGTTGCGCTGGCCCCGCTGACCACGCTGCGGGTGGGGCCGGTGGCGCGCCGGGTGCTCACCTGCACCAGCACCGAGCAGCTGATCGACGTGCTGCGCGCGGTGGCCGATCCGATCCTGGTGCTGGCCGGCGGCTCGAATGTGGTGCTGGCCGATGACCTGGCCGACACCATGCCGGACCTGACCGTGGTGCGGGTGGCCAACACCGCGATCACCGTCGACGGCAATGTGCTGCGGGCCGAGGCCGGCGCGGTGTTCGACGACGTCGTCGTCGCGTCTCTGCAGCATGGCCTGGGCGGGTTGGAATGTCTGTCCGGCATCCCAGGTTCGGCCGGGGCCACCCCGGTGCAGAACGTGGGTGCCTACGGCGCCGAGGTGGCCGACACCATCAGCCGGGTCCGCCTGCTGGACCGGCGCACCGGTGAAGTCCGTTGGGCACACCCGGAAGAACTTCAATTCGGTTACCGCACAAGCACTCTCAAACACTCCGATGCCGTCATCGTGCTCGAGGTCGAGTTCACCTTGAACGCCGACGGGCCCCTGGACACCAGAAGTGCCCCGTTGCGCTACCGCGAGCTGGCCGCCGCGCTCGGTGTCGAGCCGGGGGAGCGGGCCGACCCGATGCGGGTTCGCCACACCGTGCTCGGGTTGCGTGCGGGCAAAGGCATGGTGCTCGACGCGAGCGACCACGACACCTGGAGCGTCGGATCGTTCTTCACCAACCCGGTGGTGTCGCAGGCCGAGTTCGAACGGGTACAGGCCACCGCCGCGGAGTCCGGCGTCGGAGCCGTGCCGCACTACCCCGCACCCGATGGCGTGAAGCTGGCCGCCGGCTGGCTCGTCGAGCAGGCCGGCTTCGGCAAGGGCTACCCCGGCGACGGCGCTGCCGCCCGGTTGTCGACCAAACATGCGCTGGCGTTGACCAACCGTGGCGAGGCGAACAGTGCGGACGTGATTGCGCTGGCCAGGACGGTACAAGCCGGGGTTTTGGACCGGTTCGGGATCGTGCTGCAGCCTGAACCGATTCTGATCGGGTGCGATCTATCGGTACCCTAGGTCCACGTGAGCCCTGCCGGTGATATAGAGGCCGACGCGCCGTTGTTCAGTCGGCGGCGTGCCCTGACGGTTCTGACCGTCGGAGTGGGGGCCGGATTACTGGCCGCCTGCTCGGGTGAATCGCCGATGTCCGCCCCTGAGGACAAGGAGCCGGCAGCGCCGACGGTGACGTACGAGCCCGCCGTCGACTCCGAGGATGTGTTGCCCACCGCGCCGATCGGGGTCAAGGTCGCCGACGGTTGGTTCCAGCGCGTCAGCCTGACCAACGCGGCCGGCAAGGTGGTCGCCGGCAAATTCAACAGCGACCGCACCGCATTCACTGTCACCGAACCGCTCGGCTACGACGCCACCTACACCTGGGCCGGCTCGGTGGTCGGCGAGGACGGCAAGGCTCAGCAGGTGCAGGGCAAGTTCAGCACCGTCGCCCCGCAGAAACAGGTCAGCGGGCAGTTCCAGCTGGCCGACGGTCAGGTGGTCGGGGTGGCCGCGCCGATCATCCTGCAGTTCGACGCCGCGATCGACGACCAGTACCGCGCCACGGTGGAAAAAGCCCTCCAGGTCACCACCACCCCGCCCGTCGAGGGCAGCTGGGCGTGGTTGCCCGACGAGGCCGGCGGCTCGCGCGTGCACTGGCGCAGCCGGGAGTATTTCCCGGCCGGCACCAAAGTCAGCGTCAAGGCCCCGCTGTACGGCGTCAGCTTCGGTGAGGACGCCTACGGTGCGGCCGACTCCACGCTCGATTTCGAGATCGGGCGGCGCCAGGTGGTCAAGGCCGAGGCCTCCAGCCACCGCATCCAGGTTCTCGACGGCTCCGGCGCGGTGATCATGGACTTCCCGTGCAGCTACGGCGAAGGAGATCTGGACCGCAACGTCACCCGCAGCGGCATCCACGTGGTCACCGAGAAGTACGAGGACTTCTGGATGACCAACCCGGCCGCCGGGTACAGCAATGTGCACGAGCGCTTCGCCGTGCGGATCTCCAACAACGGCGAGTTCATCCACTGCAACCCGAACAGCATCAATTCCCAAGGCAATACGAACGTCACCAACGGCTGCATCAACCTGAACCTGGAGAACTCGCAGCAGTACTTCAACAGCGCGATGTACGGCGACCCGGTCGAGGTCACCGGCACCCGCATCCAGTTGTCCTACGCCGACGGCGACATCTGGGACTGGGCGGTGGACTGGAACGAGTGGAAGTCGATGTCGGCGCTGTCCTCACGGGATGCCCCGTCGAACCTGCCGGCCTCCGCGCCGGCGACGCCGACGGATGCGCCCACCCTGTCCGGCACGCCCACCACCACGACGCCGCCGAAGCCCGCGCCGGGCGGTTAAACCCGCGCCGAAAATGACGCCAGGGTCGTTGTGCCGTCACGGCAACGACCCTGACGTCACGTTCGCGGTGGTCAGGACCGGTTGAAACGTGACCCGGTGGCCCCGCTGACCTGATCCCGCGGACGCACCACGATCAGGTCCAGGTCGACGTGGGCCGGCCGGGAGGCCACGAATCCGATCACCTCGGCGATGTCCTCGGCCACCAACGGCGTGACCCCCTGGTAGACCTTCTCCGCCCGGTGTTCGTCGCCGTCGAAGCGGTTCAGCGAGAAGTCGGTTTGCACCATGCCGGGCGCAACTTCGGTGAGCCGCACCGGTTTTCCGAGCAGCTCGCTGCGCAGGGTGCGGTGCAACACCCCCTGGGCGTGTTTCGCCGAGGTGTAGCCCGCCCCGTTGTCGTAGATCTCGACGGCGGCGATCGAGGTGACGGTGATGATCAGCCCGTCGCCGGAGTCGATCAGCTTGGGCAGCAGCGCACGCGTGACGCGCAGCGTGCCCAGGACGTTCGCCTCCCACATCCACCGCCAGTGGTCGATATCGGCGTCGGCCACCGACTCCAGCCCGCGGGCCCCGCCGGCGTTGTTCACCAGCACGTCCACCCGGTCCAGCTGGGCGGCCAAGGCGTCGACCGCGGCCTGATCTGTGACGTCGGCCACGATCGCGGTGCCGCCGATCTCGTCGGCCACGGCCTGGATCCGGTCTGCCCGGCGGGCCACGCAAACTACGTGAAAGCCCAGGGCGGCAAGGCTTTTGGCGGTGGCGGCACCGATACCGGCGCTGGCGCCGGTGACCACTGCCACTCGTTTGTCGGACTGTGGTGTCGTCATCTGGCCAACATTAGATGGCGTGCTAGATTCTTCGTGTGTCTCGGAGTCTGAAGTCCCGCTTCGCGCGGCGTGCGTGTTGTTGTTGCGCACTTCGCCGCGCCTGAGACGATCCCGGACACCGTTTTCCCGTCCTGCTGAGTCGCCAGGTGTGGTTTCCACCCACCAGCCGACACTCAGTAAGGACCACTCACGTGACCACCGCCATCGCCGCTCCCCGCCGTACCTCCGCCCGTCCCTCCACCGCGTCCGGCTCCCTGGCGCGCAAGGCCCGGCCCCTGGCCCCCGCCGCCTCGCGTTACCCGCAATCGCGGCTGCTACACATCGTCGCCCCGTCGCTCAAGGTGCCCGATGCCGCCGCGGCGTCGGTGTTCAGCGCGGCGCGCGCCCGCGGGCCGATCGCCCGTGACGCCATCGCCCAGCACACGCAGTTGAGCATCGCCACCGTCAACCGCCAGGTCACCGCGCTGCTGGAGGCCGGCGTCCTTCGGGAACGCGCCGATCTCGCGGTATCCGGCGCCATCGGACGGCCCCGCGTTCCCGTCGAGGTCAACCACGAGCCCTATCTGACCCTCGGTATCCACATCGGTGCGCGTGCCACCAGCATCGTCGCCACGGATCTGTTCGGCCGCACCCTCGACGCCGTCGAGACGCCGACGCCGTCGGGTCCCCAGTCTGCGGCGCTGGCCACGTTGGCCGCCAGTGCGCGGCGTTACCTGAGCCGCTGGCACCGCCGTCGCCCGTTGTGGGTCGGTATCGCCGCCGGTGGTGTCGTCGACAGCGCCACCGGCTACCTCGACCATCCGAGGCTGGGCTGGGTCGACGCCCCGGTGGGCCCGGTGCTCGGCGAAGCCCTCGGGCTGCCGGTGTCGGTGGCCTCGCACGTGGACGCGATGGCCGGTGCCGAACTCCTGCTGGGCGGACGGCGCGCCCCGGAATCCGTCGGCACGCAGGCTCGGACCAGCCTCTATTTCTACGCCCGCGAAACCGTCGGCTATGCGCTGTCCATCGACGGCCGTGTGCACTCGCCGGCCAGTGGTCCCGGCACCATCGCAGGTCTGCCGGCCCAGTCCGAATTGCTCGGCGGCTCAGGGCAATTGGAATCGACGGTGAGTGACGAAGCGGTGCTCACCGCGGCGCGCAAGCTGCGGATCATCCCGGCCGAGGGGCCGTCGTCGACATTGCCTGCGGTGCTGCGCGCCGCGCGCCAAGGCAACGAGAAGGCGGTCGAGTTGCTCGCCGATCGGGCTCGTGTGCTCGGCGAGGCCGTCGCTCTGCTGCGGGATCTGCTCAACCCCGACGATCTGGTGCTCGGCGGCCAGGCCTTCACCGAATACCCCGAGGGCATGCCCGTCGTCGAGGAGGCCGTGGCACGGCGTTCGGTGCTGGGGCCCCGCGATATTCGGGTCACGGCATTCGGCAACCGCGTCCAGGAAGCCAGCGCCGGCATCGTGTCGCTGGGCGGGCTGTACGCCGATCCGATCGGGGCCATGCGGCGCGCCGAGACCCGGCGATCGGCCAGCGGGGTCGGTACGGCGGCAGTGTAGACATAGAGGTGTGCGTCTAGCCGCAGACCTCGAGACTCCCCGCCGCGTCGCGGTGTTGTCCGTGCATACCTCGCCGCTGGCGCAACCGGGGACGGGTGACGCCGGCGGGATGAACGTCTACGTGTTGCAGACGGCGTTGCAACTGGCCCGTCGCGGCGTCGAGGTGGAGGTGTTCACCCGGGCCACCTCGTCGTCGGACGCCCCGGTGGTGTCCGTGGCCCCCGGCGTGGTGGTGCGCAACGTGGTGGCCGGACCGTTCGAGGGGCTGGACAAATACGACCTGCCCACCCAGCTGTGCGCTTTCACCGCCGGGGTGCTGCGCGCCGAAGCGACCCATGAGCCCGGCTACTACGACGTCGTGCACTCGCACTACTGGTTGTCCGGTCAGGTCGGTTGGCTGGCCCGCGACCGCTGGGCGGTGCCGTTGGTGCACACCGCGCACACGCTGGCCGCGGTGAAGAACGCCGCCCTGGCCGCCGGTGACTCACCGGAGCCGCCGCTGCGTGCGGTGGGCGAGCAACAGGTGGTCGACGAGGCCGACCGGCTGATCGTCAACACCGAACACGAAGCGCAGCAACTTGTTTCGTTACATCACGCCGACCGGGGGCGCATCGATGTGGTGCATCCGGGTGTCGATCTCGACGCCTTCACCCCCGGAGATCGCGCCGCGGCGCGGGCGGGGCTGGGCATCGCGCCCGATGAGAAGGTGGTCGCCTTCGTGGGGCGGATTCAGCCGCTGAAAGCGCCGGACATCCTGTTGCGGGCTGCCGCCAAGTTGCCCGGCGTCCGGGTACTGGTGGCCGGCGGGCCGTCCGGTTCCGGTTTGGCCGAGCCCGACACCCTGATTCGTCTGGCCGACGAACTGGGTATCACCGATCGCGTGACATTTCTGCCGCCGCAGTCCCGCGAACAAGTGGTCAACGTGTATCGCGCCGCCGATCTGGTCGCGGTGCCCAGCTATTCGGAGTCTTTCGGCCTGGTCGCCGTCGAGGCCCAAGCCTGCGGCACGCCGGTGGTGGCGGCCGCGGTCGGCGGGCTGCCCGTTGCGGTGGCCGACGGGGTCAGCGGCGCTTTGGTCGACGGCCACGATCTCGACGACTGGGCCGCCACGATCGACGGGGTCCTGCAACGTGATCCGGGGCCGCTGCGGGCGGCCGCCGCGGCCCACGCCGCGCAGTTCTCCTGGGCGCACACCGTCGATGCCCTGCTGGGCAGCTACGCCCACGCGATGTCCGACTACCGGTCCAAGCACCGCAGGCCGGCCGCCCGCCGGACCGCGCGGCGGTTCGGGTTGCGCCGGGGGGTGCGGGCATGAGCGAAGACGTCGCGAAGATCATCACCGACACCCTCGACGAACACGAACTCGTCTACTACCACCACAAAGGTGCCCGCGGCGGGCTGCCCGGCATCGTCGTGGAGCTGCCCGGCGAGCGCAAGCTCAAGACCAACACCATCCTGAGCATCGGTGAGCATTCGGTACGCGTCGAGGCGTTCGTGTGCCGCAAGCCCGACGAGAACTTCGAAGGCGTCTACCGCTTCCTGCTCAAGCGCAACCGCAGGCTTTACGGTGTCGCCTACACGCTGGACAACGTCGGCGACATCTATCTCGTCGGCCGGATGGCCCTGCACTCGGTCACCGCCGAGGAGATCGACCGGGTGCTCGGCCAGGTGCTCGAGGCCGTCGACTCCGATTTCAACACCTTGCTGGAGCTGGGTTTCCGCTCGTCGATCCAGAAAGAGTGGGAGTGGCGGGTCTCACGCGGTGAGTCGCTGAAGAACCTCGAAGCGTTCGAGCACCTGATCGACGACTGACCAGCTATGACAGGATGAGCGTCATGCCGACGCTGATCCTGCTCCGCCACGGTGAGAGCGACTGGAACCAGAAGAACCTGTTCACCGGATGGGTCGACGTCGACCTCACCGACAAGGGCCGAGCCGAAGCGATCCGCGGCGGCCAGCTGCTGGTCGAGCAGGGCGTGCTGCCCGACGTCGTCTACACCTCGCTGCTGCGCCGCGCGATCACCACCGCGAACCTGGCCCTCGACGCCGCCGACCGGCACTGGATCCCGGTGCACCGCGACTGGCGGCTCAACGAGCGGCACTACGGCGCGCTGCAGGGCCTGGACAAGGCCGCCACCAAGGAAAAGTACGGCGAAGAGCAGTTCATGGCGTGGCGACGCAGCTACGACACCCCGCCCCCGCCGATCGAGAAAGGCAGCGAATTCAGCCAGGACTCCGACCCGCGCTACGCCGACATCGGCGGCGGCCCGCTGACCGAATGCCTCAAGGACGTGGTGGAGCGGTTCGTGCCGTACTACGAGAGCACGATCGTGCCCGATTTGAAGGCCGGCAAGACCGTGCTGATCGCCGCGCATGGGAACTCGCTGCGTGCGCTGGTCAAGTACCTCGATCAGATGTCCGACGAGGAGGTTGTCGGCCTGAACATCCCGACCGGCATCCCGCTGCGCTACGACCTCGACGACAACCTCAAGCCGCTGGTGGCCGGTGGGGCCTACCTCGATCCGGAGGCCGCCGCCGCCGGGGCTGCCGCGGTCGCCGCCCAGGGCGCCAAGAAGTAGTTCGCTGACACGCGGGCCGGCGGGCGAACAGCAGGTGACCGCGGGTTAACGACAGCCGAACACCTGTATTTGTCGGTGTGACTTGTCCCGTTTTGGCCGCACGCTGCTGGGATGACGTTCACCGGATGCGTACGATTTTCGCGTGAGCTTGGTGTCGGCGTTACTGCTGACGGCGGTCGTGTCGTTGCTCGCGCTGATCGTCGGTGCGGGTGTGGCCGCCGTAGTCGCACCCCGCATCGTGGCCCGTCGCAAACGTCGCGAGGCCGACGCGGCCGGTCTGACGGTGTCGCAGATGCTGCAACACATCGTCTCGGTATCGCCCAACGGCATCGTCGTCGTCGACACCTTCAATGACGTGGTGTACGCCAACGACCGGGCCGCCGAACTCGGCGTCGTGCGCGACCGTCTGCTCGACGACCGGGCCTGGCGCGCCGCCGAGCAGGTGTTCGCCACCGGCCAGGCCGTCGAGGTCGACCTCTCGCCTCGCAAGCTGACCCATCCGGGACGCTCGGGGATATCGGTGCGTGGCTGGGTGCGACCGTTGACCGCAGACGACCACCGGTTCGCCGTCGTCTACGCCGACGACCAGTCCGAGCACGCGCGGATGGAAGCCACCCGACGGGACTTCGTCGCCAACGTCAGCCATGAACTCAAGACCCCGGTGGGCGCGATGCGGGTGCTGGCCGAGGCGCTGCAGGCCTCCGCCGACGACCCGGACATGGTGCGCCGGTTCTCCGACAAGATGGTGGCCGAATCGCAGCGGCTGGCCGACATGGTCGGCGAGCTGATCGAGCTGTCCCGGTTGCAGGGCGCCGAACGGCTGCCCGATCTGACCGCTGTCGACGTCGACACGGTGGTGTTCGAAGCGCTGTCGCGCCACAAGGTGGCCGCCGACAAGGCCGACATCTCGATCACCACCGACGCGCCGACCGGCTTCCGGGTGCTCGGGGACGAGACCCTGTTGGTGACGGCCTTGGCGAATCTCGTCTCCAACGCAATCGCCTACTCGCCCAACGGTTCTGGCATATCCATCAGCCGGCGTCGGCGCGGTGGCAGCGTCGAGATCGCGGTCACCGACCGCGGCATCGGGATCGCCAAGGCCGATCAGGAGCGGGTCTTCGAGCGGTTCTTCCGGGTCGACAAGGCCCGATCGCGCGCCACCGGTGGCACCGGGTTGGGCCTGGCGATCGTCAAACACGTGGCCGCCAACCACAACGGAACCATCCGGCTGTGGAGTCAGCCGGGCACCGGGTCGACGTTCACCTTGTCGATCCCGGCCTATCCCGAAACCGATGAGTCCGTAGGTGGCTCAGCCGACCGAGAGGATTAGCGAGACCGATGACCAGCGTGTTGATCGTGGAGGACGAGGAGTCGCTGGCCGATCCTTTGGCATTCCTGCTCCGCAAGGAGGGCTTCGAGGCCACCGTGGTGTCCGACGGTCCCTCTGCCCTGGCCGAATTCGAGCGCTCCGGCGCCGATATCGTCCTGCTGGATCTGATGTTGCCCGGGATGAGCGGTACCGATGTGTGCAAGCAACTGCGGGCCCGGTCCAGCGTGCCGGTGATCATGGTGACCGCGCGAGACAGTGAGATCGACAAGGTCGTCGGCCTCGAGCTGGGCGCCGATGACTATGTCACCAAACCGTATTCGGCCCGTGAGCTGATCGCGCGGATCCGTGCGGTGCTGCGCCGCGGCGCCGACACCGACGACACCGGCATCGGCGACGGGGTGTTGGAGGCCGGCCCGGTGCGGATGGATGTGGAACGGCACGTGGTCAGCGTCAACGGAGAGCAGATCACGTTGCCGCTCAAGGAATTCGACCTACTCGAGTACCTGATGCGCAACAGCGGCCGGGTGCTCACCCGCGGTCAGCTGATCGACCGGGTCTGGGGCGCCGACTATGTCGGGGACACCAAGACCCTCGACGTGCACGTCAAGCGGCTGCGCTCCAAGATCGAATCCGACCCGGCCAACCCGGTGCACCTGGTCACCGTGCGCGGCCTGGGGTACAAGCTGGAGGGTTGAGTCGCCGGCTACTCGGCGGCGCGGGTCGCCGGATGCACGGCGACCAACCCCAACGCGCCGCGGCGCCGGCACATCGCGGCCAGCTCGGCGTAGGCCTTCTCGCCGAGCACCGCGGTGAGTTCGGGTGCGTACGACTCGAACACCGGGCGGGCGCCGACGTGGGCGGCGGGGTCGCCGGTGCAGTACCAGTGCAGGTCCGCACCGCCCTCGCCCCAGCCGCGCCGGTCGTATTCGGTGATGACGGTCCGCAGGATCTGGGTCTCGTCGGGCCGGGTGACCCACTCCTGGCTGCGCCGGATCGGCAACTGCCAGCACACGTCGGGCTTCATGGTCAGCGGCTCGACGCCGAGTTTGAGGGCCTTGCTGTGCAGCGCACATCCGATCCCGCCGGGGAAACCTGGACGGTTCAGGAATATGCAGGCGCCCTTGTACTTTCGGGTGCGCAGGTTGGGTTTCCCGTCGTACTCGTCGTCTTCGAGGTAACCCTTGCGGCCCAGGCCCTTCTCCCGGAACTGCCAGTCTTCGTCGGTCAGCCGTGCGACCGCGTCGTCGAGGCGCGCGCGGTCGTCGTCATCAGAGAGGAACGCGCCATGCGAACAACATCCGTCGTCTGGGCGGCCCTCGACGGTGCCCTTGCACGCCGGCGTACCGAAGACGCACGTCCAGCGGGACAGCAGCCAGGTCATATCGGCCGCGATCAGATGCGTCGGGTCCTCGGGGTCGTAGAACTCCACCCACTCGCGGGCAAAGTCGAGTTCCACCTCACCTGGATGCACTTCTGTCACGGCGCAAACGCTACTCCCATATGCCTGAACGCATTTCCCAACCGCGCCACGATCGCCGAGAGTGTGGTGCGCCACACCGGCGGATCCGCCGCCATGACAGCAGCGGGTGGTCCGGCCACGATGCGCCGCCCGGCTGCCGTTAGGTTGGTGCAGTGCGGTTAGGCGTGCTCGATGTCGGGAGTAACACGGTGCATCTCCTCGTGGTGGATGCCCGCCGTGGCGGACATCCGACCCCGATGAGCTCCACCAAGGCCGCGCTGCGGCTCGCCGAGGCCATCGACGATTCGGGCAAGCTCACCCGCAAGGGCGCCGACAGTCTGGTTGCCACCGTCGACGAGTTCGCCAAGATCGCGACGAGCTCGGGCTGTGCCGAGCTGATGGCGTTTGCCACCTCGGCGGTGCGTGATGCCACCAACTCCGAGGAGGTGCTGGCCAGGGTCCAAGCCGAGACCGGGGTGTCGCTGGGGGTGCTCAGCGGGGTCGACGAATCCCGCCTGACGTTTCTGGCGGTGCGCCGCTGGTACGGCTGGAGTGCGGGGCGCATCGTCAACATCGACATCGGCGGGGGCTCACTGGAGTTGTCCAGCGGAGTCGACGAAGAGCCCGAGGTGGCGCTCTCGCTGCCGCTGGGGGCGGGCCGGTTGACCAGGGAGTGGCTGACCGAAGACCCGCCTGGGCGGCGCCGCGTCGCGATGCTCCGAGATTGGCTGGCCACCGAACTGGCCGACGCCGGTGCCACCCTGCGCCGGGCCGGGACTCCGGATCTGGCGGTCGCGAGCTCGAAGACTTTCCGCTCACTGGCCCGGCTCACCGGCGCGGCCCCGTCCGGAGCCGGCCCTCGGGTCAAGCGAACCCTCACGGCGGCCGGATTAAGACAGCTCATAGCTTTCATCTCTAGGATGACTGCGGCTGACCGTGCCGAACTGGAAGGGGTGAGCGCCGAGCGCGCACCACAGATCGTGGCCGGTGCTTTGGTAGCTGAAGCTAGCATGCGAGCACTGGAGATCGATTCCGTCGACATTTGCCCCTGGGCGTTGCGAGAGGGGCTGATTCTGCGGAAACTCGACAGCGAGGCCGACGGCACAGCCTTGGTAGAGACGTCGGCGCGGGATGCTGGACGTAAGGAAAAGCTAGCCCCAAAGGCAACATAGGTATGACAGGACCAGAGAACAGCCCATCCGGCCCCCGACCGATCTCGGTAGCGGAGTTGCTGGCAAAGAACGGGACGATCGGCGCGCCGCCGGTCGGCGGACGTCGTCGGCGTCGTCGCGGTAACAGCGACGCCGTGACCGTCGCCGAGCTCACCGGCGAGATTCCCGTCATCACCGACGACATCGAGCTCGACCAGGACCGCGACGAGCCCGTGCCCCAGCCGGACCCGCTGGTGGACACCACCGTGGTGGCACCCATCCGGGACGAGCCTCGCGACGAACCACGGCCCGCCGCCGGACGTAACGGCGGGCCGCGCCCGCAGCCGGTCCGCGGTAAGCCATTCGCGCGGCCGGTGGAGCCGGAGGCGCGGACCGACGCCGAAGACGACTACGACGCGCATCTGGCGGCGCGCGAGGCTGATCCCGAGCCCGTCGAGTTCCGCCCGCGGCCGCGCCGTGCCCCGGCCAAGCGGCCGGCCCGCGACTACGAGTCTTCCGGCACCGGCGCCGAGCGGATGAGCCCCGACCCGCTCTACGACTTCACCGAGGATGCGGCCCAGGCGGACGCCGACGGGCTGGTCGAATCCGGCCTCGACGACCTCGATGACGTCACCGCCGTCGACGACGCCGGCGACATCGACGATGTCGACGCGACCGACGACTCCGTCTACCGCGACTACGACGACTATGGCGACTACGGCGACGGCTCGTACTCGTCGCTGCGTCCCCTGTTCGGCGAGGAGTCCGGTGCCGAGGACCCGGCCGAGAGCGAGGCCGACACCGAGTTCGACGACCGCGACGAGCACGACGACTTCGGTGACGAAGAGACTGCCAGCTCGCCGCTGGTGCGCGGGTTGTGGATCGTCGGTCAGTGCATCATCGCGGTGGCCTTCGGCGCCGGCCTGTTCGTCGCCTTCGATCAGCTGTGGAAGTGGAACACCATCGTCGCGCTGGTGCTCGGCGTGCTGGTGATCCTCGGCCTGGCCGGTGGTGTGCGCGTGGTCCGCAAGACCGAGGACATCGGCAGCACGCTGACCGCGGTGGCGGTGGGTGCGCTGGTCACCTTCGGACCGCTGGCGCTGCTGCAGGCGAGCTGAGTCGGCTGCACGGCCTCAGTACACAATTACCTCTGTGCGCCCAGCCATCAAGGTCGGTCTGTCCACTGCCTCGGTCTATCCGCTGAGGACGGAGGCTGCTTTCGAGTACGCGGCCCGGCTCGGGTACGACGGTGTCGAACTCATGGTCTGGGCCGAATCGGTCAGCCAGGACATCTCCGCGGTACAGAAGCTGTCGGCCGATTACGGCGTGCCGGTGTTGTCCGTCCACGCGCCGTGCCTGCTGATCTCGCAGCGGGTCTGGGGAGCCAACCCCATCCCGAAGTTGGAGCGCAGCGTGCGCGCCGCCGAGGAACTGGGCGCGCAGACGGTCGTCGTGCATCCGCCGTTCCGCTGGCAGCGGCGCTACGCCGACGGGTTCAGCGATCAGGTGGCCCAACTCGAAGCCGACAGCGACGTGTTGGTGGCCGTGGAAAACATGTTCCCGTTCCGGGCCGACCGGTTCTTCGGTTCGGGCGGCACCTCCATCGAACGGATGCGCAAGCGCGGCGGTGGTCCCGGCCCGGGCATCTCGGCGTTCGCCCCGTCTTACGATCCGCTGGACGGCAACCACGCGCACTACACCCTCGACCTGAGCCATACCGCGACGGCAGGTACCGATGCGATGGAGATGGCACAGCGCATGGGCGACGGCCTGGTGCACCTGCACCTGTGTGACGGCAAGGGATCCTCCACCGACGAGCATCTGGTGCCCGGACGCGGCACTCAACCCGTCGCCGAGGTGTGCCAGATGCTGGCCACGGGCAACTTCTCCGGCCACGTCGTGCTGGAGGTGACCACCTCGGCAGCCAAGACGGCGTCCGAACGCGAGGCGCTGCTCGCCGAGTCGTTGCAGTTCGCCCGCGCGCACCTGTTGCGTTGACCGCTATTTCAGCCCCTAAGGACCACTCATGACCGGCTCCACCCTGTTCACCGACGCCATGGCGCTGATCGCCGCCGGTGACGGCGTCTACCACGGCGAGCTCAACGAGCACTGGACGATCGGCCCCAAGGTGCACGGCGGGGCGATGCTCGCGTTGTGCGCCAATGCCGCGCGTACCGAGTTGGGTACGTCCGCGCAGCCGATCGCGATGTCGGCGAACTACCTGTGGGCTCCGGATCCGGGCGCCATGGAGATCGTGACGACGGTGCGCAAGCGAGGCCGGCGGATCGGCCTGATCGATGTGGAGCTGCGGCAGGGCGACCGAGTCGCGGTGACGGCCTCGGTGACCCTGGGCGAGCCTGAACACCACGTGCCGCCGCTGCTGTCGTTCAACCCGGTGGTGCCGTTGATGACGCCCGAGCCGCCGCCCGGGCTGGAGCCGATCGGCCCCGGACACCCGATGGCCGACGTCGTGCATCTGGCGCACGGCTGCGACATCCGGCCTGCGCTGCACACGATGGGGCCGCGTAGCGACGGGGGCCCACCCGTGTTCGACTTCTGGGTGCGTCCCAAGGGGGTGGCTCCCGACGTCCTGTTCGCGCTCCTGTGCGGCGATGTGTCGGCTCCGGTCACCTTCGCCGTGGAACGCACCGGTTGGGCGCCCACGGTCCAGCTGACGACGTATCTGCGGGCGCTGCCGGCCGACGGCTGGCTGCGGGTGATGTGCACGTCGGTGCAGATCGGCCAGGACTGGTTCGACGAAGACCACATCGTGGTCGACTGCGAGGGCCGGATCATCGTGCAGTCGCGGCAGTTGGCGATGGTGCCCACGTCTGCGTCTGGCTGACTCCGGTCGAAATGGCGGGGCGCCTGTCGTGGAATGCTGTGGCCCATGTCGAGGATCGCGATTATCGGCGGCGGAAGCATGGGCGAGGCGCTGCTGTCAGGACTGTTACGGGCTGGTCGTCAGGTCAAGGACCTGGTGGTGGCGGAGAAATTCGGTGACCGGGCCAAGTACCTGTCGGAGAAGTATTCGGTGTTGGTGACCTCGGTGGCCGACGCTGCCGACAACGCCACCTACGTGGTCATCGCGGTCAAGCCGGCCGATGTCGAGCATGTGATCGACGAGATCGCCGACGCCGCCGCCCGGGCCGACACCGACACCGCCGAGCAGGTGTTCGTGAGCATCGCGGCCGGGGTCAGCACGGCCTACTACGAAGCGAAGTTGCCGGCCGGATCTCCGGTGGTCCGGGTGATGCCCAACGCGCCGATCGTGGTCGGCGGCGGGGTGAGCGCACTGGCACCGGGCCGGTTCGCCACCGCCGATCAGCTCAAGGAGGTCTCGTCGATCTTCGACGCGGTCGGCGGGGTGATCACCGTCGTCGAGTCGCAGCTGGACGCGGTGACCGCGGTGTCCGGCTCGGGGCCGGCCTACTTCTTCCTGATGGTCGAGGCCCTCGTGGACGCGGGGGTGGAATCGGGTCTGTCGCGCGCGGTGGCCACCGATCTGGCGGTGCAGACCATGGCCGGCTCGGCCGCGATGCTGCTGGAGACTCTCGACGAGGTCAATGCGGCCGGAGGCGGCGCGCTGGACACCACGCCGAGCCGGCTGCGGGCGATGGTGACCTCCCCGGCCGGGACGACGGCCGCTGGGCTGCGGGAACTGGAGCGTGGGGGACTGCGGTCGGCGGTCTCCAACGCCGTTCAGGCCGCGAAAACGCGCTCTGAGCAGCTCGGAATTACATCTGAGTAATTAGATTAATTCGGATGGATTAGCCCACACCCGTCGCAGTAACCCCACCCGCCACGCTATTCTCCCTTTGTATGCGCGGGTCGGTGCCAGCGGTGGGGAAGCCGCTGGAACTGCCCGTGCCTGATTGATTGGGTTGCGATGACGTCTATGAACGGGCCATCGGCGCGGGATGCTGGCGACGGTCAGCCTCGAGCTCAATTTCTGACGGTCGCCGAGGTGGCGAGCTTGATGAGGGTCTCGAAGATGACGGTGTACCGGCTGGTGCACAACGGTGAACTGCCTGCGGTGCGAGTGGGCCGATCGTTCCGGGTCCACGCCAAGGCTGTCCACGATCTGCTGGAGTCTTCGTACTTCGACGCCGGCTGACACCCAGCCGCGGCGGGCTGAGCGCGTTGGGCGTACCGGCCGTTTTCCGTTTAGGTGGCTGGCCCGGGTAAAGTGACCGGGTCAATCATCAGCGTCAGTAGCGGAGACACCGGGGTTTATGGGCTCAGTCATCAAGAAGCGGCGTAAGCGTATGTCGAAGAAGAAGCACCGCAAGCTGCTTCGGCGTACCCGAGTGCAGCGTAGAAAACTCGGCAAGTAGCCAACCGCTGCAGCCGCTAGGCTGAGCCGATGGATTCTGATGGTCGTTCGGGGGGACGCCCGACGGGAGTCCCCGGTCCGTCTGGTACGGGCTCATCCGGCGGGGCACAGTCCGCAGGCGCGGCGCCCCCGCCGAAAGTGGTTCTGGTCACGGGTGCGTGCCGGTTCCTCGGTGGATTTCTGATCTCGAGGCTGGCGCAGAATCCGTCGATCGAGCATGTCATCGCCGTGGATGCGGTGGTGCCGAGCAAGGATCTGATGCGCCGGATGGGGCGCGCCGAGTTTGTGCGCGCCGACATCCGCAACCCGTTCATCGCCAAGGTGATCCGGAACGGCAACGCGGACACCGTCGTGCATGCTGCGGCGGCGTCCTACGCGCCGCGGTCCGGGGGACGGGCCGCGTTGAAGGAACTCAACGTGATGGGCGCGATCCAGTTGTTCGCGGCGTGTCAGAAAGCTCCGTCGGTCCGCCGGGTCGTGCTCAAGTCCACCTCCGAGGTGTACGGCGCCTCCCCGCGCGATCCGGTGATGTTCAGCGAGGAGAGCAGCGCTCGGCGTCCGCCGGGTGACGGGTTCGCCCGCGACAGCATCGACATCGAGGGCTATGCCCGGGGTCTGGCCCGGCGCCGTCCGGACATTGATCTGACCATCCTGCGGTTGGCCAACATGATCGGGCCGGCGATGGACACCGCGCTGTCGCGCTATCTGGCCGGGCCGGTGGTGCCGTCGGTCATCGGGCACGACGCGCGATTGCAACTGCTGCACGAGCAGGACGCCCTGGGTGCGCTGGAGCATGCCACCACCGCCGGGGTGGCGGGCACGTTCAACGTCGGTGCTGCGGGCATCATCATGATGAGTCAGGCGATCCGGCGGTCGGGGCGCGTGCGATTGCCGGTACCGCGCCAAGCGTTGTCGATGATGAATTCGCTCAGTCGCGCAACGAGTTACACCGAGCTCGACCGTGAGCAGATGAATTATCTGAGCTACGGCCGGGTCATGGACACTACGCGAATGCACAGGGATCTGGGTTACAGTCCCAAGTGGACGACCGCCGAGGCGTTCGACGATTACGTCCGAGGTCGTGGATTGACGCCGATACTCGATCCGCGATGGGTACGCTCAATGGAGAGTCGCGCCGTGGGGGTGGCGCAGCGTTTGGGACAGTAGGACTGGCTCTGACCGGGGTGGGAGAAGGTATCGACGTGTCGAGTGAACCTAAGGCGAAAGTCATTCCGCTGCATGGGAACTCGAATCGCTCCTCGGCCGCGCGCCGGGCTGCGGCTCGGTCTGAGAGTGCGCGCAGGCATCCGTCGGTACTGGCCGACCCGGGCGGCCGGGCCTCGGCTGAACAGATCGCCGCGGTGGTGCGCGAAATCGATCAGCGCCGTAGCAGCGCGTCAGCCCAGTCTCCGGCGGACGAGGGTCCCTCCGACCTCGTCAAGGGCATCGCGGCGGTGTCGGAATTCATCCGCACCCGGATGTCGGGCGCCTACTCGGTGGACGAGTTCGGCTTCGATCCGCACATCACCAACGCAATCTTCATGCCTTTGCTGAGAACGTTTTTCCGGTCCTGGTTCCGGGTCGAGGTATCCGGTATCGAGAACCTGCCCGAGACCGGGGCGGCGCTCGTGGTGGCCAACCATGCCGGGGTGTTGCCGTTCGACGGGTTGATGGCTCAGGTGGCCGTGCACGATCACCATCCGGCCCACCGGGACCTGCGGATGCTGGCCGCCGATCTGGTCTTCGACCTGCCGATGGTCGGGCAGGCCGCCCGCAAGGCCGGCCACACCGTGGCGTGCACCACCGACGCGCACGGGCTGCTGGCCAACGGTGAGCTCACCGCGGTGTTCCCGGAGGGCTTCAAGGGGCTGGGCAAGAACTTCAAAGACCGCTACAAGCTGCAGCGGTTCGGCCGTGGCGGCTTCGTTTCCGCAGCTCTGCGGGCCCAGGCGCCGATCGTGCCGTGCTCGATCGTCGGGTCCGAAGAGATCTACCCGATGATGGCCGACGTCAAGCTGCTGGCGCGGCTGCTGGGCCTGCCGTACTTCCCGGTGACCCCGCTGTTCCCGTTGGCCGGCCCGCTCGGGTTGGTGCCGCTGCCGTCGAAGTGGCACATCCAGTTCGGCGAGCCGATCGAGACGTCGGGCTACGACGAGACCGCGGCCGACGATCCGATGATCACCTTCGAGCTCACCGATCAGGTCCGCGAGACCATCCAGCACACGTTGTACAAGCTGCTGGCCGGCCGCCGGAACATGTTCTTCGGCTGACTTTTTCCCCGCGAACAGACACAAACCCGCACATTTTCACCGAAAAATGTGCGGGTTTGCGTCTGCTCGCGGGAGAAGCTAGCTCTTTTGCCCAGCAATCATCTTGGCGATCGCGGCATCGCGCTTGGCGGCGATCGCCGAGCTGATCTCGTCGGCCTCGTCGGGGTGGGCGGCCTCACCGAGCATGGTGACCACGCTGGTGGCCACCGGGTTGCCGTCACCGTCGGTGACCTCGGCGCGCACCTCGCAGATCACGGTGCCGTGCGACTCGATCACCGAGTCCAGGTAGGAGTCGAACCATAGCTTGTCGCCGACCATGATCGGCCGGTGGAAGATCAGCTTCTGGTCGCGGTGCAGCACCCGCTCCAGGTTGATCGGGATGTCGAACTTGTCGAACAACTCCAGCTGCACCCGTCGACCGGCCACGGCCAGGAAGGTCAGCGAGGCGACCACCGCGTCGTGGCCGTACTCCTTGGCCCCCTCGGCGGTGTAGTGGGCGGGGTGGTCGTCTTTGACCGCGGAGGCGAACTCCCGGACCTTTTCCCGGCCCACCTCGAAATAGTCGGGGTACCGGTAGTGGGTTCCGATGATGTTTGCGGCGATGCTCATATTCCCTGCGCTGTTCGGTGTGCTGGGCGCACAAAAGTGCCTGGCGGCGGAGCCCCCTGGCGCGGCCCGCCGCGGCAGTTTATCAGCGCAGCGCCGCGGCTCAGCGAATGTCGTGGCGCCGCGAGGCGACCGCCGCCAGCGCGCCGCCCAAGGCGCCGAGCGCCAAGGCCGAGGGCACCCCGATGCGCGCGGCCTTGCGGGCGGTGCGGAAGTCGCGGATCTCCCAGCCCCGCTCCCGGGCCACGTCGCGCAGAGCGGCGTCGGGGTTGATCGCCACCGCGGTACCGACCAGCGAGAGCATCGGCACGTCGTTGAAGCTGTCCGAATAGGCGGTGCAGCGGCGCAGGTTGAGCCCTTCCCGGATGGCCAACGAGCGCACCGCGTGCGCCTTGCCGGTGCCGTGCAGGATGTCGCCGACCAGCCGGCCGGTGAACACTCCGTCGACCGATTCGGCGACCGTCCCGAGCGCGCCGGTCAGCCCCAGCCGCTTGGCGATGGTGGCCGCCAGCTCATAGGGCGTGGCGGTGACCAGCCACACCTGCTGCCCGGCATCCAGGTGCATCTGGGCCAGTGCGCGGGTGCCCGGCCAGATCTTGTCGGCGATGATCTCGTCGTAGATCTCCTCGCCCAGCTCGACGAGCTCGGCGGTGGTGCGGCCCTCGATGAACGCCAGCGCCTTGCGCCGGCCGGCGGCCACGTCGTCGCTGTTCTCCTTGCCGGTGAACTGGAACTTGGCCTGAGCATAGGCGATGCCGACGATGTCGCGGTAGGTGAAGTACTTGCGGGCGGCCAGTCCCCGGGCGAAGTGCACCAGCGACGATCCGTGCACCAGGGTGTTGTCGACGTCGAAGAACGCCGCGGCCGTCAGATCGGGCGGCGGCGCCGGAGTGCCGACGGGATCAGGGTCGGACTCAAGCTCGGTGACGGCGAGTGCGGCGCTGGCCTCACCGCCAAGCTCCTGTTCGAGCGCATCGGAACTACCGGGTTCGGGCACGTTTTCACCCTAAGTCACCGTGCCGGGATACTGGCGGTGTGGAGCGCGAGCAGACGGGTCACGGCGGCCGGAGCACTGTGACGTTGCTGACCAGAGCCGGTTGCGGCATGTGCGCGGCCGCGGCGCAGAAGCTGGCCGTGCTGCGCGACGAACTGGACTTCGAGCTGGTGAACACGGACGTGGATGCCGCGGCCGCCGCGGGTGATGGCTCGCTGCGGGCCCGGTTCGGTGACCTGTTGCCGGTGATTTTGCTGGACGGAACCGAGCACAGCTATTGGGAAGTCGACGAGCAGCAGCTTCGGGCGGACCTCACCGCCAGGTGAAATTTGGTGGGCGAGGGAGAAAACGATTACCTTGGTGACGTGGTGATGAAGCCGTGAGTGTGCTGCTATTCGGGGTTTCGCACCGCAGCGCGCCGGTGTCTGTTCTCGAGCAGTTGAGCACTGACGAGTCGGATCAGGCCAAGATCATCGACGAGGTGCTGCGGTCCTCGTTGGTCACCGAGGCCATGGTGCTCTCGACCTGCAACCGCGTCGAGGTGTACGCCGTGGTCGAGGCGTTCCACGGTGGGCTGTCGGTGATCGGGCAGGTGCTCTCCGAGCATTCCGGCATGTCGCTCAACGATCTGACCAAATACGCCTACGTGCGGTACGCCGAGGCGGCCGTCGAGCATCTGTTCGCGGTGACCAGCGGCCTGGATTCGGCGGTCATCGGTGAAGCCCAGGTGCTGGGCCAGGTGCGCCGCGCCTACGCCACGGCCGAGGAGCATCAGACCGTCGGGCGCACCCTCCATGAGCTGGCCCAACGGGCGCTCAACGTGGGCAAGCGTGTGCACTCGGAGACGGGCATCGACGCCGCCGGCGCCTCGGTGGTCTCCGTCGCCCTCGGCATGGCCGAAACCAAACTTGCCGGCGGGCTGGCCGGACGTACGGCCGCAGTCGTCGGCGCGGGCTCGATGGGTGCGCTGGCCGCAGCGCATCTGGTGCGCGCCGGGATCGACCGGGTCAACGTGGTCAACCGCTCGCTGCCGCGGGCCCGGCGGCTGGCCCACAACCTCACCGAACAGGGCGTCGCAGCGCGGGCGATGGGCCTCGACCAGCTGGCCGAGGCTCTGGTCGACGCCGACGTCGTCGTCAGCAGCACCGGGGCGGTACGGCCCGTGGTCTCCCTGGCCGATGTGCACCATGCCCTGGCCCAGCGCAACGACGACGGGACGCGGCAGCTGATCGTCTGCGACCTCGGTATGCCACGTGACGTGGATCCGGCCGTGGCCGGGCTGCCCGGCGTCTGGGTGGTCGACATGGACCGCATCCAGCGGGAGCCCTCGGCGCGGGCCGCGGCCACCGATGCCGACGCCGCCCGCACGATCGTCGCCACCGAGGTTGCCAACTACCTGGCCGGGCAGCGGATGGCCGAGGTCACCCCGACCGTCACCGCCCTGCGGCAACGCGCCGCCGACGTGGTGGAGGCCGAGCTGCTGCGCCTGGACAACCGGCTGCCCGAGCTGGAGGCAGCACACCGCGACGAGGTGGCCAAGACGGTCCGCCGCGTCGTCGACAAGCTTTTGCACGCACCCACGGTGCGGGTGAAACAACTCGCCAGCGCGCCTGGCGGGGACAGCTACGCAGAAGCCTTGCGTGAGCTGTTCGAACTCGATCCGCAGGCCGTCGAAGCTGTGGCGGCCAGCGAATTGCCCTTCATGACAACAGATCTCGATAAGTCTGAGTAGAGCTTGGAAAAAACGCGCGATACGGTCATCCGGATCGGCACCCGGGGTAGCCTGCTGGCGACCACGCAGGCCGGCACCATCAGGGACGCTTTGCGAGCCGCGGGCCACGCCTGCGAGCTGGTGATCATCTCCACCGAGGGCGACCGCAACCAGGGCCCGATCGCCGACATCGGCGTCGGGGTCTTCACCGCGGCGCTGCGGGAGGCGATCCACGACGGCCGGGTGGACATGGCCGTGCACTCCTACAAAGATTTGCCCACCGCTCGTGACGATCGGTTCGTCATCGCCGCTGTGCCGTCCCGCGAGGACCCGCGTGATGCGCTGGTGGCCCGTGACGGACTGGTGCTCGGCGAGTTGCCGGCGGGCTCGGTGATCGGCACGTCGAGTGCGCGACGGGCCGCGCAGCTTAGAGCACTGGGTCTCGGTTTGGAAATCCGCCCCCTACGAGGCAACCTAGATACCAGGTTGAACAGGGTTACGAGCGGCGATCTCGACGCCATCGTGGTTGCCCGAGCGGGCCTGGCCCGGATCGGACGCCTCGATGTGGTCACCGAGTCGCTCGAGCCGGTGCAGATGTTGCCAGCGCCGGCTCAGGGTGCGCTCGCGGTGGAATGCCGCGCCGGCGACACCGAACTGATTTCGGTGGTGTCGGAGCTGGACGACGCCGACACGCGCGCCGCGGTCACCGCAGAACGGATCCTGCTCGCCGAACTGGAGGCGGGTTGTTCCGCACCGGTGGGCGCGATCGCCGAGGTGGTCGAGTCCATCGATGAGGACGGCAATGTCTTCGAAGAGCTGTCGTTGCGCGGCTGCGTGGCGACGCTGGACGGATCCGACGTGATCCGTGCGTCCGGCATCGGGACCCCCGGCCGGGCCACCGACCTGGGTTTGTCGGTGGCCGCGGAGCTTTTCGATCTGGGCGCACGCGAGCTGTTGGTAGAGCGCGGGAGTGAAGAATGACCATGCGAGGTCGCAAGGCGAAGCCCGGCCGCATCACATTTGTCGGCTCGGGCCCGGGAGATCCCGGGTTGCTGACGGCACGGGCACAGGCCGTGCTGGCGCATGCCGAGTTGGTGTTCACCGATCCCGACGTGCCCCAAGCGGTCCTGGAGCTCGTCGGCACCGAGCTGCCGCCGGCGTCGGGCCCGGCCCCGGCCGAGCCGGCCAAGGCTGACGGGACCGACGCCGACTCCGGTGCGACGTCAGAGGCCGCGCAGGCCGCCGTCATCCCCGGTGGCCCCGAGATCCGTCCCGCCCTCGGCGATCCCGCCGAGGTGGCCAAGACCCTGGCCGCCGAGGCCCGCCACGGCTATGACGTGGTGCGCCTGGTCGCCGGTGACCCGCTGTCGGTCGATGCGGTGATCACCGAGATCGGTGCCCTGGCCAAGAGCCACGTGAATTTCGAGATCGTCCCCGGGCTGCCCGCCACCAGCGCGGTGCCCACCTATGCGGGTCTGCCGCTGGGCTCTGCGCACACCGTGGCCGATGTCCGCGGTGACGTGGACTGGGCCGCGCTGGCTGCCGCGCCCGGGCCGCTGATCCTGCACGCCACGGCCTCGCATCTGCCAGACGCGGCGCGCACCCTGATCGAGCACGGGCTCGTCGACACCACCCCCGCGGTGGTGACCGCGAGCGGCACCACCTGCCAGCAGCGCTCGGTCGAGACCACGCTCGGTGGGCTGACCGACAAGGCCGTGCTGGAAAAGCCGGCCGGCAGTGAGCTGGCCGGCCCGCTCACCGGTCCGCTGGTCGTCACCATCGGCAAGACCGTCGCGAACCGGGCCAAGCTGAACTGGTGGGAGAGCCGCGCCCTGTACGGCTGGACCGTGCTGGTGCCGCGCACCAAGGACCAGGCCGGTGAGATGAGCGACAAGCTGGTCGGCCACGGCGCTCTGCCGGTCGAGGTGCCCACCATCGCCGTCGAGCCGCCACGCAGCCCGGCGCAGATGGAGCGTGCGGTCAAGGGTCTGGTCGACGGCCGGTTCCAGTGGGTGGTGTTCACCTCCACCAACGCCGTGCGGGCGGTGTGGGAGAAGTTCAACGAGTTCGGTCTGGACGCGCGGGCGTTCTCCGGCGTGAAGATCGCCTGCGTCGGGCAGGCCACCGCCGACAAGGTGCGCGCGTTCGGTATCAACCCCGAGCTGGTGCCGTCGGGCGAGCAGTCCTCCTTGGGCCTGCTCGACGAGTTCCCGCCGTTCGACGAGGTTTTCGACCCGGTGAACCGGGTGCTGCTGCCGCGTGCCGACATCGCCACCGAGACACTGGCCGAGGGGCTGCGGGAACGCGGCTGGGAGATCGAGGACGTCACCGCCTACCGCACCGTGCGGGCCGCTCCGCCGCCGGCGCAGACGCGCGAGATGATCAAGACCGGTGGTTTCGACGCGGTCTGCTTCACCTCGAGCTCGACGGTGCGCAACCTGGTCGGTATCGCCGGCAAGCCGCATGCTCGCACCATCGTGGCCTGTATCGGCCCGAAAACCGCTGAAACGGCAGCCGAATTCGGCCTGCGCGTGGATGTCCAGCCGGAGACGGCTGCGGTCGGGCCGCTGGTCGACGCGCTCGCCGAGCACGCCGCCCGACTGCGGGCCGAAGGGGCGCTGCCCCCGCCGCGCAAGAAGAGCCGCCGCCGGTAACCACCCCGCCGTTACGGCATTTTCAGCAGGCAGGTATCTGCGCTTTTCCGGCCGGATGGCATTTCGGCGAAGGAGCGGAAGTAAGGAGACCAGCTAGTGGCTTTCCCGAGGCATCGTCCCCGTCGTCTGCGTTCGACCCCGGCGATGCGTCGTCTGGTCGCCCAATCTTCGTTGGAGCCACGGCATCTGGTGTTGCCGATGTTCGTTGCCGACGGCATCACCGAGCCGCGGCCGATCTCCTCGATGCCCGGCGTGGTGCAGCACACCCGGGATTCGTTGCGCCGGGCGGCCGCCGACGCGGTGGCCGCGGGAGTGGGTGGGCTGATGCTGTTCGGCGTACCCCGCGACGAGGACAAGGATCCGACCGGAGCCGTCGGCGTGCACCCGGACGGCATCCTCAACGTAGCGTTGCGGGATCTGGCCAAGGACCTCGGCGATGCCACCGTGCTGATGGCCGATACCTGCCTGGACGAGTTCACCGATCACGGGCACTGCGGCGTCCTGGATGCCACCGGCCGGGTGGACAACGACACCACCAACGCCCGTTACGTGGAACTCGCTGTGGCACAAGCACAATCGGGCGCACACGTGGTGGGCCCCAGCGGCATGATGGACGGCCAGGTGGCCGCGATCCGCGACGGCTTGGACGCGGCCGGGTACACCGACGTGGCCATCCTGGCCTATGCGGCCAAGTTCGCCTCGGCGTTCTACGGCCCGTTCCGGGAAGCGGTGTCCTCCAGCCTGACCGGAGACCGGCGCACCTATCAGCAGGATCCCGGCAACATCCGGGAGGCCGTGCACGAGATCGAGCTCGACCTGGACGAGGGCGCCGACATCGTGATGGTCAAGCCCGCGATGAGCTACCTCGACGTGGTGCGCGCCGCCGCCGACATCTCGCCGGTACCCGTTGCCGCATACCAGATTTCGGGTGAGTACTCGATGATCTGTGCGGCCGCGGCCAACGGTTGGATCGACTTGCAGGCCGCCGCGCTGGAATCGTTGATCGGGATCCGGCGGGCCGGCGCCGACATCGTGTTGACCTATTGGGCGGCCGAGGTCGCCGGTTGGCTCGCGTGACCGAACCGCATCCTGACCCCACCGGGCGTCCCGACGACGTCGACACCGGGTTCTGGTTGTGGACGGCGGCGCTGGTGCTGATGGTGCTCGGGTATCTCGTCGACGCGCTGACCGGATCCGGCTCGGGCGCCCAACGCTCGATAACCGTCGTCTTCTCGATCATGTTCCTGGCGGTCCTGGCCTCCATCGTGGGTGCCTTCCTGGTGCTCCTGCGCCAGGGCTATCGCTGGGCACGCACGGTGTTGACCAGCGGGGGACTGGTGGCGATCCTGCATTCGGTCACCAGCTTGCTGACCGGTGAGCGCCAGGACGCCGCTGCGGTCGGTTATGCGGTCACCGCGATCGTCGGTTCGGTACTGATCGCCGGCGGGCTGTACCTGCTCTACCGCAAGGACGCCGACGCCTTCTTCACCCGCTGATTCGCTACGCTTTGCCGACAATGCCTGCAACGCCCGCGTCGTCAGAGTCCCGCCCAGCCCCGAACCGGCCGCTCGTGGCGACCGTCGGCTTCTCCTTTTGGCTGGTGGCCTCGGTTCTGCTGATCGTCGGCGGAATGATCGCGGCATCGGTGAGCCTGCCGGGGCTGGACACCTGGCTATTCCGCGGCGGCGGGGTGCTGACGGCTCTCGCCGGGCTCGGCATGGCCTTCCTGGCCGGCCGCAGCCGTACCGGTGACCGCCGTTATCTGCGGGCGGCGATCGCCTTGTCGTTGGCGATCACGGTCATCGTGGCGTTGACTGCGCGGTTCGGCGTGGTCCACATTCTCACGGTGTTCGGTGTGGTGTTGCTGATCGTGGGGACCGGCCTGAGCGCGCTGTCGCTGCGGAGGGGAGTCGATGGTGAGTGAGCCGGTGAGCAAGGCCGCCCCGAAGGTGCTGTTCTACGAGCAGGGCGCGAGCTGGGCGTGGCTGCTGCTGGGGCCGTTCGCCGGGATCGGGATGGCGATCCTGCAGAAGACCGGCGGATACGGCCACGATCTGTGGATCCCGCTGGTGTTCCTGGTGTTGGTGTCGGGGTTCGTGGCGATCCAGATCAAGGCCGCGCGGATCCACACCTCGGTCGAGCTCACCGCCGACACCTTGCGTCAGGGCGCCGAGTCGACACGGGTCGACGAAATCGTGGAAATCTATCCCGAAGCGTCGGGTTCCGAGGTGCCGAAATGGCAGTCCGCGCGGGCTCTCGGTGAGCTCACCGGCGTGCCGCGAGGACGCACCGGTATCGGGCTCAAGCTCACCGGTAAGCGCAATGCGCAGGCGTGGGCGCGTAAGCACCGCAAGCTGCGTGCAGCGCTGGAGGCACTGGTCGAGGAGCGCATCCAGTGAAACGCCGGGCTGTCGTCGAGTTCGTGGTGGCCGCGGTCGCCGCGGTGGGCTGCGTGCTGAGCTGGCACGCGGCCGCCCGCACGGTCGACGTGGCGCCGGTGCTGGATGGCGAGCCTGCCACGACCGCGGTGACGTACTCGTCGCCGCTGCTGGTGTTGTCACTGATCCTGGCCGGGCTGGCCGGTGTGCTGATCGTAATGGGCATCGCGCGACTGCGGCGCTGACCCCGTGACGGATTGGCAGGGGGTGTCCGGCGGGGAGTCCGGCGCAGCGGTGTTCCGCAGCGCCGACGGTGCGCGGTATGCAAAGACGGTCGGGCCCGCCGGTGTGGCCGATCTGGCCGACGAACGGGATCGGCTTTCGTGGGCGCGTAGCCAGGATGTGCCGTGTCCGACGGTGATCGACTGGGGTATCGACGACGACGGCGGCGCGTTCCTGATCACCGGTGCCCTCGGCGGTGTCACGGCGGATCGGCTGCCGGAGGCGATCGTGCGGGCATCCTGGCCGGCGATCGTGGCTGCCGTCGTGGACCTGCACGCCATCGCGGTCGAGGGCTGTCCGTATCGCCGCGACGTGGACGACATGATGGCCCGGGCCCGGGCAACCGTTGCTGCCGACGCGGTCGACCGCGAGTTCTTACGCGACGAAGACCGGGATGTCCCGGCCGCCCAACTGCTGGCGCGTGTCGAACGTGAAGTCCAGTTGCGGCGCCGCCAAGAAGCCGGTGACCTCGTGGTGTGCCATGGCGATCTGTGTCTGCCCAACATCGTGATCGACCCGGACCGATTGGCGGTCGAGGGGTTCGTGGACCTGGGACGACTCGGCCTCGCCGATCGGCATGCCGATCTGGCGTTGCTGTCGGCCAATACCGCTGACACCTTTCCCGGCTTCGACGCGGCCGCCGTGGCAGGTCTGGCCGCAGGCTATCCAGGGCCGATCGACGAGGAACGTCTGCGGTTCTACCTCGCGCTGGACCCCCTGACCTGGGGATGACGTCGCGCCGCGTCAGTCGGTGCTCTCGTGGTCTTCCAGACCCACCGCGGCGTGCAGTCCTTACGGTCTTTGTCGAGGCGGTGATCGTCACCGCCCACTTCGCGCATCAGGTCCGACAGCGCGTCGGCGATGGCGTTCAGCTTGTGCTGCAGCGCGTTGTCGTTACGGGTCTGGGTGTTCTGCAGCAGCGCCACCAGCAGGAACGTGATGATCGTGGTCAGGGTGTTGATGATCAACTGCCACGTGTCGAGATCCAGCACCACGAACGTGGGCGCCCAGATCACCACGATCAACACACAAGCCACGAAGAACCAGGCCTTGGACACCCGATCGGCGACGCTGGTGGCGAAGCGGTCGAAGAGGGGCACCTCGTCGTCGACCTGGCTCGGCAGCGACGGCTTATCAGATTGGCCAGATTTGCCGGGTTTGTCGGAATTGGCGGGTTCACTCACCGCTGAAGAAGTGGTCACCGACGTTGAATACCCCGCGAATTGCTTTTCAACCGCAGGTCAGCCGCGTGTACGGCGGCTCCGGTGAGCGTGGTCACACACCTCTTGGTACAAAGTGCAAAATCTGTAACACTGTGTCCATGACTGAATTGGTCGAGCAGCCTCAGCAGCCTCAGGAAGCCGACGCCTTGCCTCTTGGCCCCGAATCGCTGGTCTGGAAGTACTTCGGCGACAACCGGATGTACCTGATCGGACCACGACCCGCGGTCCTGCAGAACATGCTGGCCGAACTCGGCCAGGGCGTGCTGGACCATTCGACGTTCTTCGCCGACACCGCCGAGCGGCTCAAGCGCACCATTCCGCCGATCTTTCGCACCGTCTACGGCTCCGAGGAGAACAACGCGGGCCTGCAGGTGCGCGACTTCCACCACCACGTCAAGGGCGACATGCCGGACGGGTCGCGGTACCACGCACTCGATCCCGACACCTACTTCTGGGCCCACGCGACGTTCGTCGAGCAGATCTTCTATTTCGCCGACACCTTCGTGAAACGCCTCAGCGACGCGGAGAAGGAACAGATCTATCTGGAGTCCAAGACCTGGTACCGCCGCTACGGGGTCAGCGACCGGCCGATGCCGGCCACCTACGTCGAGTTCGAACAGTACTGGGACCGGATGCTCAACGAGGTTGCCGTCCCACACAAGTCGGCCCGCTACGGCGTCGGCTATGTCACCAAGGGATTCCCGTGCCCCAAGGCCGTACACCCGGCGGTGTGGCGGATCGTCGCCACGGTGTTCAACCCCGTCGCGGCGTTCCTGACCGCCGGTGGCCTGCCGCCGCGCGCCCGTGATCTGCTCGACCTGCCGTGGAGCGAGCGTCAGGAACGCAACTACCAGCGGTTCGCCGCATTCTGGCGGAGCCGTCCGGTGAACTGGCTGTGGGATCATCTACCGATGAGCGTCCGCTACAACAAATTTGCCCAAAAAGGCTATGCCCGGGGTTGATTCGACGCGGTCTGATTCGTCGCCCGCGACGGTGGCAATCCTGGACGCGGCCCTCATCGAGTTCGAACGGCACGGCCTGCGCCGCGTCGCGCTCGACGACGTGGCGCGCCGGGCCGGGGTCAGCCGTACGACGATCTACCGCAGATTCGCCAACCGTGACGAGTTGGTGGGGGCGGTGATCGAACGCGAGAATGTCGCGTTGTTCGCCGATATCGCCAACGAGCTGAAAAGTGCCGGGCCCCAAGCAAATTACTACGTCGAGGCGTTCGCTCTGTCGATCCTGCGGTTCCGGCGTCACCATGTGCTCAACCGGCTGATCGCCGATGAACCGGCTCTGGTCATGGAGATGCTGCACACCCATTACGGCGCGGCGATCGAACGGATGGCCGCGGCGCTGAAGGTGATCTTTCCGGCCGGCTTCGCCGAGCGGATCGGGGAGCCGGCGGTCAACGATCTGGCCGACACCATCCTGCGGTACGCGGCGATGGTCCTGTTGCTGCCCAGCGTCGAGCCGCTGGACACCGCCGAGGACATCCGGGCCTTTGCCACCAGGCATTTCCTGCCCAGCCTGCCGGCCTCGCTGCGTACCGTCCCGGCCTGAGCCGCGCTGTTTGGTAGATCACATTTTGGGGCAGCCGTTAGCCATGACTACTCAGGAACCCCCGGAAGTCACCGAGGAACACCACAAAGAAGCTGAACGCATCATGCAGTCGTATGACGATTCGCGCCCGACAGCCGTCTTGCCCGGAAGCGGCGGCACCGTCTCGGGTACCGCCGTCAACGACTGGGTCGACGACGAAGGCAAGCCCGTGTACGGCCAGGACGACAACGATCAATAACCGTCGGGGATGCCGCGTTGCCTAAGGTGACGTATGTGACCCCGCTGGAGCGCATTGCCCCCGCCTTCGTGACGATGGCCCATCAGATCGTCTGGGCATCGGTGGCCACCGTCGACGCCGACGGTCATCCGCGCACCCGCATCCTGCACCCGATCTGGGATTGGGACGGGACCGATCTGTTCGGCTGGGTCGCGACGGTGCCGAGCCCGGTCAAGCGGGCTCACCTGTCGGCACACCCGTATGTCTCGGTCAGTTACTGGAGTCCCACCCATGACACATGTGCGGCCGACTGCCTGGTCGAGTGGTACACCGACGACGAAACCTGTACCCAGGTCTGGGACCGGTTCGTAAACGGACCCGCGCCGGTGGGCTACGACCCGCACATCATCCCGCAGTGGAGCGCTGGACCGACGTCCGACGAGTTCGCCGCCCTGCGGCTCACCCCCTACCGGCTGCGGGTGATGCCCGGCACTGTCATGACGGCCGGTGCGGGCGAGGTGCTGAACTGGCGGACGTGACCGTGCCCTCCGGTGCTGGGCGCAACGGCCACCCCGGTCCGTCGCTGTCATGCCATCCCACGACGACGTCGGCGATCTCGGTGACCTCGGCGTCGGATTCGATCACCGCGTACGACGCGTTGTCAGGTAGGCCGTTGACCGAACATTCGTAACCGATCCGGTGGGCCAGATCGCGGGTCCAGCTCGCTGCGTGCGCGCGTCGGCGTCCCGGCAGCCGCCGTGCGTCGCAGATCAGCAGAACCCGCCGTGCGCCCACGGTGAGCGCGGCCGCGGTCGTGGAATCGCACGCCTCGTTCGCGCTCACGCGCAGCCGGCGCCGTGAGGCGCAGTTCTGACGCCCGCCGAACCGGGCCCGTACGGTGTGTCCGTCGAAAATGGCGATCACCGATTCGATCGAGTCGATCTCGGCTGCGCTCAATGGCGGCGCTGCCGATTCCGTTGTACGCCACCGTTGCCGGAACGTTTTGTGGGTCACCGGCGGGTGGGCGTGTTTGACGGCGATCTGGCTTCGGCCCAGCGCGGCGGTGATCGCCCCGGAGACATCCGTCAGCCAACCGAGCACCAGCACCTGCGGGCCGGCGGAATCTCGATCCGCCACTGTAGTTCCACCCGCCGTTCTCCACGTCAATAAAGAATTGTCATAGGGTCGTCCCATCGATTTTTTCGCAAAATTACCCAGCCCGGCTAATACATTGGGGCGGGCCGACGGAATTTCGGCGGAATTTCGAATTTCCGATGCGGCAGTTTCATGCGAAGAAAATCCGGCCCAGCCGTGCGAGGCGCGGTGAAGCCGGTGCGCTGACGGCTGGTGGCCGGAAAAACTGCAGTCCAGAGGTGTTAGGCCCGGTCCGGGCGCTTGCGCCTCGGAATGGTCTCGCCGGCCTCTGCGGCCTTGTCGCGCTTTGCCGCCCGGCGTTCCTTGATGGTCATCGCCGGTTTTTTGGGCGCGCGACCTTGAGATTTATCAGCCATCGTTGCTCCTTACTCGCAAACAATCACTGAGGCCGACCATACATCAGAAAAAAATAAAAGCCAGTCGGTCGTTTTTTGCCTCCGGCTTTCACCGTGTCCAGATGCCACTCGACCCCCGGGGCGGATAGCCCCAGGGGTCGAGGATGGCTGTCGGATCAGGCGTTCTCGCGCCGCCGGTTCTCCGCTTCCGTGTCGGCCAAGTCATCGAGCTTTTCGGCCTTGACGCGCTTGTCGGCCGCGGATTGCCGGGCCGCTGTGGCGTCGTCCAACTTGTCCTCGGCGTCAGCCTTCGCGCTCTGCTCGTCCGCCCGGATCTCGGCCAGCTCCGCCGCCCCGGCGGCCTCTGCAGAATTCTTCCGGCGGGCGGCCACCTCGTCGACGCGTCGCTTTGCTTCGGCGGTTTGCTTCTGAACCCGTTGCGCGGCAGCGCTTTTACGTTGGGTGGCGGTCTGGCGGGCTTGGGTGGTCCGGCGTTTGCGGTCGTCGTGCGCCTCGGAGACATCCTCGGCGGCCTGGTCGCGGACCGCCGCGAGTTTGGCGTCTGCCTCCTCCAACTCGCCCTCGGCGACGGCATCGAGGGTGGCGGCACGGGCCAGCGCGTCGCTGCGCTCACGCAGCGCGGTGCCGCGCTGCTCGAGCTCGGTATCGCCCAACGCGCCACCGATCCCGGCGTCCAGCGAGCCGAGCGAACGCTGGTACAACAGGCGCGCCGGCGATTCCGGGTCCAACTTCGAGATCAGCCGGTCGTCGACCACCTGAAGCGGGAACCGCGCGATCCGGTACTGCAGGCGCAGCGCGGCGAACGGGATTTCCATGACATTCATCGCTTCTCCTCGGGGTTCTCGGGGAGGTCGGCGGATATCTGATCCGCCGCCTCGCGCCAGCGCTCGGCTTCGACCTTTGTCTCGGCGGCCTCGGCGACGGCTTCACGGTGCTCTTCCACCGCGTCCGCCACATCGGCCACCGCGGCGCCGACTTCGGCGTTCTCCTCGGTTCTGGCTCGTTCGATCTCGCCTTGTGCGTCGAGCTCAGCGCGCGTGGTCGCCTGTTGGACGGCGTGGCGGCCGGCCTGCTCGGCCGAACGCTTCTGGGCCGCCCGGGAAAGGTCGACGGAATTCTCGACTGCCTCCGTACGGGCCTGGACCTCACTACGGGATTGCGCCGCGTCACGTTGCGCCTCGGCGGCCTCTGCCCGGGCCTCCTTGGCTTCTGCGTCGGCAATGGCCTCGGCGTTGTTGGCCGCTCGCCGCTCCTTGGCGGCGCTCTGCTCCAACTGGCCCTCGGCGGTCAACGAGTCGTTGTCGGTCAACGCGCCGACGATCTCTTTGGCTTTTCCCTTCACCGAGTCGATCAAGCCCTCGCGCGCCTCGGTTGCCCTGCTGTGTTTGGCCATGTCAGCCCCTTCTCCGGTTCCTGGCCGGTCGGCCACAGTGGAGTGCTTTCGTGACAGGCCGCGTACCCGCCGGTTCACCGAAGTCAAACCCCACAGTGGTCGGGGACACAGTCGCGCCACTTCGCCGCGCGCCCGGCGTCGTACCCGGTCAGGCGACCCGGCGAAGCAATACCGCCTGTTCGACCGGGACGCGTTCGAAGACCCGGCGCACCCGGCCCCGCACCCGGGCGGCCGCCTCGGCTTTCGTCACCACCCGGGGATCGGTGAGCTGGATGGTCTTGCCGTGGCGGCGCATCTGGGCGTGTCCGGCGGCGGTGATGTTCTTGAGCCAGTCCCGGTTCGGGCCGTAGGTGAGCAGGATCGCGACGCCTTCATCGGTGGGAAACACCGACAGGGGAGTGCGGTAGCGGGTACCGGATGTGCGCCCGACGTGTTCGAGGATGCCGTACAGCGGCGCCCAGCCGGCCCAGAGTTTTTGAATGGGATTGGTGACATACCGGTTGACACGGGCCAGCCATTGCGGCAACTGCATACCCGATTCAATCGCAGCCGCGACAGGCGTCACAACCTCCTACGGTCGGATTTCGATCGGTTTCTCCGAGGTATTTCATCAGGCCGAGATCAGGCCGTGAGGTCCTCAGCTATGCCACACATGCGGGCCAGTTTGCGATCGACGGTAAGCAGCGGCATTCGGAGCTGACTGGCCAACTCGACATAAAGCGCGTCGAGCAGCCGGATGTCTGCCCGACGCGCCCATGCGCCGAGGATGAGCGAGTCGAGGTCGTGACGTTGCACCGGGAGGTGCGCCAGTCGGTTGAGTCCGGCTTCGACGTCGATAGCATCGATCGTTCCTGCGCGATTGAGTCGCCCCAACGTAGACAAGACTTCTGCGTGGAGATGCGCGGGCGCATGCATGCGGGTGTCGCGTAGACGCTGTTGCACCCTCTCGCCGTACGTGAAGTCGCCCAACAACTCGACAAGGGCAGAGGCGTCGATCACCACATGCTCGGCTGGGGATTGCCCAGCGCTCATTGCGGCCCGCCGAACTCGTCGCGAGCTTCGTCCAAGGCAGTAATGGCCGCCTCGTGTGATCGACGGCCGCGCAGCGGCGGAAGCGCGTCGAGCCAAGTGTTCGTCGCTCTGCGATCGAGCTCCTCGGTGAGGGCCGTCTGCACTATTGCGGACACGTTGACCTCAGCTGAGCGCGCCCGATCGGCCAGCTCATCTGGGACATAGACATTCAGCCGTGCCATACACACACTATACACACGTGCCCCGCTTCCATCGGGGATCTCGCTGTCCACCAGATCGATCCCTTGGCGCGACCGACGGCGAGCACCGAGACTGAACACATGGCCTATCTCAAACCGCCGTGGTTCGTCCGCAAGGTGGTCAACCGGATCGCCATGGCCACCGGCGCCGGGCATAGTCAGACGCTGACCGTGACCCGGCGGACCAACAAGCAGCCGCAGCAGCTCCCGGTCGTCGTTCCGGTCGTCGACGGGGTGAAATACCTGGTCTCCACCCGTGGCGAGGCGGATTGGGTGCGCAATGTGCGGGCCGAACCCCGGGTCCAGCTCGGGTCGGACACCTACCTCGCGGCCGAGGTTCCGGTAGCGCAACGGGCACCGGTCATCGCGGCGTACCGTCCCTTGGCCGGCAAAGTGGTGGAGGGTTACTTCCGCGATCTGCCCGATGACGCCGACCATCCGGTGTTCGCGTTGACACCGGTCGGGTGACGCGGGCGGGTGACGCGAATGGGTGACCCTGCCCACTACACCCTGTAGTTGACGCATTTGCACCGGCTGGGACACTGGTGGCCATGCGTGTTGACCAAGCGCACACACCGCGATCGGCCCAGCTGTTCTCCGACGCGTGCGCAGTTATCCCCGGTGGGGTGAACTCCCCGGTGCGTGCCTTCAACTCCGTCGGGGGCACCCCGAGGTTCATCACCTCCGCCCAGGGCTACTGGCTCACCGATGCCGACGGCAATCGTTACGTCGACCTGGTCTGCTCGTGGGGGCCGATGCTGCTCGGCCACGCGCACCCGGCGGTCGTGGAGGCGGTCCAGAAGGTGGCCGCCGACGGTCTGAGCTTCGGCGCCCCGACCCCGTCGGAGACCGAGTTGGCCGCCGAGATCATCGCCCGGGTGTCCCCGGTCGAGCGGTTGCGTCTGGTCAACTCGGGCACCGAGGCGACCATGAGCGCGATCCGGCTGGCCCGCGGCTACACCGGGCGCGCCAAGATCATCAAGTTCTCCGGGTGCTATCACGGGCACAGCGATGCGCTTCTGGCCGACGCCGGCTCCGGCGTCGCCACCCTGGGACTGCCGTCCTCGCCGGGAGTCACCGGCGCCGCGGCGGCCGACACCATCGTGTTGCCGTACAACAACGTCGAGGCCGTGGAGGAGATCTTCGGTCGATTCGGCGACGAAATCGCTTGTGTCATCACCGAAGCCAGCCCGGGCAACATGGGCACGGTGCCGCCGCTGCGCGGGTTCAACGCCGCGTTGCGCCGGATCACCGCGGCCCACGGCGCGCTGCTGATCCTCGACGAGGTGATGACCGGCTTCCGGGTGAGCCGTTCGGGTTGGTACGGACTGGATCCCGTCGACGCCGACATCTTCACGTTCGGCAAGGTGATGAGTGGTGGCCTGCCGGCCGCCGCGTTCGGTGGCAGCGCCGAGGTGATGGGGCGACTGGCCCCCTTGGGGCCGGTCTACCAGGCCGGGACGCTGTCGGGTAACCCGGTGGCGATGGCGGCCGGGCTGGCCACGTTGCGTCACGCCGACGACGCCGCCTACGCCCGGGTGGACGCCAACGCCGACCGGCTGGCCGGTCTACTCACCGGTGCGTTGACCGATGCCGGTGTGGCGCACCGGGTTCAGCGCGCCGGCAACATGCTCAGCGTGTTCTTCACCGAGGAGCCGGTCACCGACTTCGCCACCGCCAAGGACACCGAAACCTGGCGTTTCCCACCGTTCTTCCACGCACTGTTGGAGGCCGGGGTCTATCCGCCGTGCAGCGCCTTCGAAACCTGGTTTGTGTCAAGCGTTTTGGACGACGAGGCGTTCGAGCGCATCGCCGACGCGCTGCCCGGTGCGGCCCGTGCCGCGGCGGAGGCCACAGCGTGACCAGAACAACGGTGCACGTGATGCGCCACGGCGAGGTCCACAACCCGGAGAAGGTGCTCTACGGCCGGTTGCCGGACTATCACCTCTCCGAGCGTGGCCGGGCGCAGGCGCAGGCTGCCGCGGACTGGCTGGCCGACAAGGACATCGTCTACGTGGTGGCCTCGCCGCTGGAGCGGGCGCAGGAGACGGCCGCGCCGATCGCCGAGAAGCACAGTCTGCCGATCGCCACCGACGACGACCTCATCGAGTCGTGGAACGTCTTCGAGGGCAAGCGAGTGTCCCCGGGCGACGGCGCCCTGCGCGACCCACGGAACTGGCCGCTGCTGCGCAATCCCGCCAAACCGTCGTGGGGTGAGCCCTACGAGGAGATCGCGCCCCGGATGATGGCGGCCATGCACCGGGCCCGGGAGAAGGCGGCCGGCCACGAAGCCGTATGCGTGAGCCACCAGCTTCCGGTCGAGACGCTGCGCCGGGCGATGATCGGGCGCAAGCTCGCCCACCTGCCGTTGCCGCACAGCCGGCTGTGCAACCTGTCCTCGATCACGTCGTTCACCTTCGATGACGACAAGCTGATCCGGTGGGGCTACACGGAGCCCTGGGGCATCTGAATGAGGTCGTTGTTCGCCCGGGTGAGCGTGGCGGTGCTGGCGGGGCTGGTGCTGCTCACCGGATGCTCCACGGGTGACGACGCGGTGGCCCAGGGCGGCACCTTCGAGTTCGTCGCCCCCGGCGGGAAGACCGACATCTTCTACGACCCACCCGAAAGCCGCGGCCGCCCAGGAAAATTGACGGGGCCTTCGTTGACCGACCCGGCCAAGACCATCTCCCTCGACGATTTCGCCGGCCAGGTCGTGGTGATCAATGTCTGGGGCCAGTGGTGTGGGCCGTGCCGGGCCGAGATCGGTCAGCTGGAGAAGGTCTACACCGAGACGCACGATCAGGGCGTGGCGTTTCTGGGCATCAACGTGCGCGACAACAACCGCCAGGCCGCAGTCGATTTCGTCACCGACCGCAAGGTCACCTTTCCGTCGATCTACGACCCGGCGATGCGCACCATGATCGCCTTCGGGGGCAAGTACCCGACCACGGTGATCCCCTCGACCGTGGTGCTCGACCGGCAACACCGGGTCGCCGCGGTGTTCCTGCGTGAACTGCTGGCCGAGGATCTCGAGCCGCTCTTGGCCAGATTGACCAAGGAACCCGGACCGGCGCCGGAAGGCGCACAGAAGTGACCGGTTTCGCCGAGATCGCCGCGGCCGGGCCGGTGCTGCTGGCGCTGGGCATCAGCGTGCTGGCCGGGTTGGTGTCCTTCGCCTCGCCGTGCGTGGTGCCGCTGGTGCCCGGGTACCTGTCGTATCTGGCGGCGGTCGTCGGGGTCGACGAGTCCGATGCGGTATCGGGTGCCGTCGGTGTCAAGACCGCGCGGTGGCGGGTGGCAGGGGCGGCGGCGTTGTTCGTGGCGGGCTTCACCGTGGTGTTCCTGCTCGGCGCGGTGGCGGTGCTCGGGATGACCACCACGCTGATCGTCAATCAGGTTCTGCTGCAACGCATCGGCGGTGTGGTGACGATCGTGATGGGGCTGGTGTTCGTGGGCTTCATCCCGGCGCTGCAGCGTCAGGCCCGGTTCGCGCCGCGGCAATGGTCGACCATGGCGGGGGCGCCGCTGCTGGGCGCGGTGTTCGCCCTGGGCTGGACGCCCTGCCTGGGCCCGACGCTGACCGGGGTGATCGCGGTGGCCTCGGCCACCGACGGGGCCACGGTGGCGCGCGGGGTGGTGCTGGTGCTGGCCTACTGCTTCGGTCTGGGTATCCCGTTCGTGGTGCTGGCACTGGGCTCGGCGCGGGCGGTCACCGGCCTGGGCTGGTTGCGTCGGCACACCCGCACCATCCAGATCTTCGGTGGGGTGTTGTTGATCTTGGTGGGCGCCGCGCTGGTGACCGGATTGTGGAACGAGTTCGTGTCGTGGGTGCGCGACGCATTCGTCAGTGACGTGAGGCTGCCGATATGACCCAAGTGTCTCCGCGAGCAGACACAAACCAGCCCAAAAAGCAGCGTTTTGGTACGGGTTTGCGTCTGCTCGCGCTGATCCGCAACACCTGGCGGACCCTGACGTCGATGGGCACCGCGCTGGTGCTGCTGTTCCTGCTGGCGCTGGCGGCTATCCCCGGTGCGCTGTTGCCCCAACGCAGCCTCAACGAGTCCAAGGTCGACGAATACCTGGCCGCCCATCCCACCATCGGGCCGTGGCTGGACCGCGTGCAGGCCTTCGACGTGTTCTCCAGCTTCTGGTTCACCGCGATCTACGTGCTGCTGTTCATCTCGCTGGTGGGATGCCTCACCCCGCGCATGATCGAGCACTTCCGCAACCTGCGCGCAGTGCCGGTGCCGGCACCGCGCAACCTGGGCCGGTTGCCCAAGCATTACGACGACCAGGTGAGCGCCGAGCCCGCCGAGCTCGCCGAAACGGTGACGAAGCGGCTCAAGGGCTGGCGCACGGTCACCCGGCAGCAAGACGACGGGATCACCGAAGTCTCAGCGGAGAAGGGCTATCTGCGCGAGTTCGGCAACATCGTCTTCCACTTCTCGCTGCTGGGCCTGTTGGCTGCCGTGGCGGTCGGCAAACTGTTCGGCTACGAGGGCAATGTCATCGTGATCGCCGACGGCGGACCGGGATTCTGCACCGCCTCGCCGGCCGCGTTCGACTCCTTCCGGGCCGGCAACACCGTCGACGGCACCGCACTGAACCCGATGTGCCTGCGGGTCAACGACTTCGACGCGCATTATCTGCCCACCGGTCAGGCGTTGTCGTTCGCTGCCGACATCGACTACCAGGCCGGTGACGATCTGGCCGCCAACACCTGGCAGCCGTACCGCCTGGAGGTCAACCACCCGCTGCGGATCGGCGGGGATCGGGTGTACCTGCAGGGCCACGGATACGCCCCGACGTTCACCGTGACCTTCCCCGACGGGCAGCAGCGCACCCAGACCATCCAGTGGCGGCCCGAGGAACAGCTGACCCTGCTGTCGTCGGGCGTCATGCGCATCGACCCGCCGGCGGGCACGTATCCCGACCCCGACGAGCGCCGTAAGCACCAGATCGCGATCCAGGGTCTGTTCGCGCCCACCAAGGAACTCGAGGGCACGCTGCTGTCGTCGAAGTTCCCGGCGCTCGACGATCCCGCCGTCGCCGTGGACATCTACCGCGGTGACACCGGGCTGGACACCGGCCGGCCCCAGTCGCTGTTCACCCTCGATCCCCGGCTCATCGGTCAGAACCGGCTGACGAAGGTGGCCCGGGTGAACCTGGTCGAAGGTCAGGACACCACCCTCGATGACGGCACCAAGGTCCGGTTCGACGGTGCCGTCCCGTTCGTGAACCTGCAGGTGTCCCACGACCCGGCCCAGGTGTGGGTGCTGGTGTTCGCGATGTCGATGATGGCCGGGTTGCTGGTGTCGTTGGTGGTGCGCCGCCGTCGGATCTGGGTTCGGATTCAGCCCGCTTCTGCAGGTACGGTGAACGCTTCTGCAGGTACGGTGAACGTTGAGCTGGGCGGGCTGGCCCGTACCGACAACTCCGGTTGGGGCGACGAGTTCGAGAAGCTGACCGGGCGGTTGTTGGAGGGCTACGAGCAGCCGGCAGGAGAGAAGGACGCATGAATACCGAGCACATCGACATCGGGCTGGCCAGATACTCCGACTGGGCGTTCACGTCGTCGGTGCTGATCCTGGTCGGCGGGCTGATCCTGCTCGCCATCGAACTCGCCTACAGCCGCGGCCGCAAAGTCGAATCCAGGGAACTGGTCGGGGCCACCGTGGGCTCGCGCGTGGGCGCCGACAGCACAACCCCCGGCGTCGTCGTCGAGGAACCGCGGCGGTCGTTCGACGAGCGCGTCGGCAAGACCGGTCTGGCCCTGACCTATGTCGGCATCGGCATGTTGTTCATCTGCATCGTGCTGCGTGGGCTGGCCACCTCGCGGGTGCCGTGGGGCAACATGTACGAGTTCATCAACCTGACCAGCTTCTGCGGCCTGGTCGCGGCGGCCGTCGTGCTGCGCAAGCCGCAGTACCGCGCGCTGTGGGTGTTCGTTCTGGTGCCGGTGCTGATCCTGCTGACGGTGTCGGGACGCTGGCTGTACTCCAACGCCGCCCCGGTGATGCCTGCGCTGCAGTCTTATTGGCTGCCCATTCACGTGTCGGTGGTCAGCCTCGGCTCCGGGGTGTTCCTGGTCGCCGGTGTGGCCAGCATCCTGTTTCTGCTCAAGATGTCGCCGCTGGCAGATCGGGACAACGGCCTGGGCCGTGTCATCTCACGGCTGCCCGATGCCCAGACGCTGGATCGAATTGCCTACCGCACCACGATTTTCGCGTTCCCGATCTTCGGCTTCGGCGTGATCTTCGGCGCCATCTGGGCCGAGGAGGCCTGGGGCCGCTACTGGGGCTGGGACCCCAAGGAGACGGTGTCGTTCATCGCGTGGGTGGTCTATGCGGCGTACCTGCATGCCCGCTCCACCGCGGGTTGGCGTGATCGAAAGGCCGCCTGGATCAACGTGGTGGGCTTCGTCGCGATGGTCTTCAACCTGTTCTTCATCAACCTGGTGACGGTGGGTCTGCATTCTTACGCCGGCGTCGGTTAGCCCTCAGCGCGATTCACACCGCGTGGGTATCCGCTTCGAGGACCGCGCTAAGGTCGGGCGACGGCAAGTTGTCCGAACGGAGGGAAGATCGGTGTCCGAGTCCGAACACCCAGAGTCCGAGACGGCGGATACCCCGCCCCTGCCGCCGGCCGACGAGCCGACCGTCGTCGACCAGGCCGGCCCGCCGGTCATCGAGGCGCCCGCCGAGTCATCCGCCCCTGACCCGCTCCCGCCACGTCCGGCCGTCGAACCTCCGCTTGTCCCTTCGGTGTTCGCTCCGGTGCCGGCGTTCCGTAATCAGCAACGCTTCAGCAATCCGGCCGAGCCCGGGGTGTCCACCCCGTTGCCGGCGGAGTGGACGGCGCCGACTCCGCCGCATGGCGTCCCGGTGCTCGCCGCACCGCCGGCGCCCGCCCGGTTCGAGGGCCCCGCTGCCGAGCCTCCGATCGCCGCGGACTTCGCCACGCCCTACCGAGATCTGTCCACCACGGCCCTGCTCGGCCAGCGCAAGAATCCGCCCACCTCGGGCTGGCGTAAGGCGCTGTACGTGGCGTCGTTCAAACAGGTCAACGTGGGCGAAAGCCCCAAGACCACTCACCGCAACAACTTGATCGCCGAGGTCAGCCAGCCGTTGCAGGGCTGCTACCGGATCGCGTTGATGTCGCTGAAAGGTGGGGTGGGCAAGACGACGATCACCGCGACGTTGGGCGCGACGTTTGCCTCGATCCGCGGTGATCGCGTGGTCGCGGTCGACGCCAACCCCGACCGGGGCACGTTGAGCCAGAAGGTGCCGTTGGAGACGGCCGCCACGGTGCGACACCTGCTGCGCGACGCCGAAGGTATCGAGCGTTACAGCGACGTGCGCGCCTACACCTCACAGGGCCCGAGCCGGCTGGAAGTGCTGGCGTCCGAGAGTGATCCGGCGGTGTCGGAGGCCTTCAGCTCCGACGATTATCTGCGTGCGCTTGAGGTGCTGGAGCGCTTCTACAGCCTGGTGCTCACCGATTGCGGCACGGGGTTGATGCATTCGGCGATGTCGGCGGTGCTGTCCAAGGCCGACGTGCTGGTGGTGATCAGTTCGGGTTCGGTCGACGGGGCGCGCAGTGCCTCGGCGACGTTGGACTGGCTCGACGCGCACGGACATCAGGATCTGGTGCGCAATTCCATCGCGGTGATCAACGCGGTGCGGCCCCGCTCGGGCAAGGTCGATCTGTCGAAGGTGGTCGATCACTTTTCCCGGCGCTGCCGCGCGGTGCGCCTGGTGCCGTTCGATCCGCATCTGGAGGAGGGCGCCGAGATCAGCTTGGATCGGCTCAAGCCTGCCACCCGCGAGGCGCTCATCGAATTGGCGGCCGTGGTGGCCTCGGACTTTGCCGGAGCGCGCCGGTCGATGGACAAGCGCGCCTGACGCAGGTCAGGTACGCGGGTTGTCGCCGTGCCCGAGTCGACGCAGGAAATCCGGGTCGTCGTCTGGCCCGATCACCCGCGTCCTGGGTTGACTGGAAGAGACCCGCGCCAGCCGCCAGCCCACGTACACCAGGCTCGCTGCGGCTATGAGCAGGAGTAGATACGCCACTCGAAACCTCCTTGATCCGAATATACGCGTCGTCGGTAGGCTCGGAGCGTGTCAGGAAGTGGTTCGACCTCGCGCATGGTCACCGATGTCGCGGTATATCTGGTTGCCCGGTTGGTGCTGGTGGCCGTGCTGACCGCGGCGATCTACGGCGTGGGGCATCTGATCGCCGGGGATTTCCCGGTCGTGGTGGCGTTGTTGTTCGCGATCGTGATCGCGCTGCCGGTCGGGATCTGGCTGTTCCGCCCGCTGCGCGAGCGTGCGACGGCGTCCATCGCGCTGGTCGACGAGCGTCGACGCAAGGATCGTGAGCAGCTGCAGGCGCGGTTGCGGGGCGACGAGCCGCCGAAAGCGGGCTAGCGCAGGAACGCCGATCCTTTCTCGCGGTCCAGGTAGGTGTCAGACTTGTTCTTGAGGCAGAAGACGTACACCGCCAGTGAGATCGCGATGCACACCGTGACGTAGGCGATGAACCACGGAACGTGGTCACGGTCCTTGAGCGCCTGGTAGATCACCGGCGCGGTACCGCCGAACATCGAATTGGCCAGGGCGTAGCCGACGCCCACCCCGAGGGCACGGACATGGGACGGGAAGAGTTCGGATTTCACCAGGGCGTTGATCGACGTGTAGCCGGTCAGGATCACGTACCCGATGATGACCAGAAGGAACGACAGCAGCGGTGAATGTGTCTGGGGCAGATAGGTGAACAGGACGTAGGTGTAGAGCACCCCGCCGATACCGAACCAGATCAGCAGCGGTTTGCGGCCCACCTTGTCGCTGATCATGCCGCCGACCGGCTGGATGGCCATCAGGAAGATCAGCCCGATCAGGTTCACCCAGGTCGCCGTCATGGCCTGGTCTTTGTAGGTGGTCTTGACGATCGCCGGGGCGTTGACGCTGTAGGCGTAGAAGGCCAGCGTGCCACCCATGGTGATCATGAAGCACAGCAGAAGCGGTCTCCAGTACCGGGTGACCAGCTCGCGTAGTGACCCCGAGCTGGTGTCCTTGCCCTCCCGGATCGCCTCGAGTTGTTCGGCCGACAGGGATTCGTCCATGCTCCGCCGCAGCCAGAACACCACCACGGCGGCCACCCCGCCGATGGCAAAGCCGATGCGCCAACCGAATTCGTGAACCTGCTCGGGGGTGAACGCGGTCAGGATGAGCAGCAGGGTGAACTGCGCCAGCACGTGACCGCCGACCAGGGTGACGTACTGGAACGAGGAGAAGAAGCCGCGACGTTCGCGGGTGGCGGCCTCGGACATGTAGGTGGCCGAGGTGCCGTACTCGCCGCCGGTGGCGAAACCCTGCACCAGCCGGCACAGGATCAGGATGATCGGCGCTGCGAGGCCGATGGTTTCGCGCGAAGGCACCAACGCGATGACCATCGAGCACGCGGCCATCAGCGAGACGCTGACGGTCAGCGCCGCGCGGCGGCCGCGTCGGTCGGCGAAGCGGCCGAAGAACCACGAGCCCAGCGGGCGGGTGAGGAACGTGATCGCGAAGATCGCGTAGACGTAGACCGTGGCGTTCTTGTCGGCCGGGTCGAAGAACTGCGCCTCGAAGTACGTGGCGAACACGGTGTAGACGTAGACGTCATACCACTCGACGAGGTTGCCCGACGAACCCTTGATGGTGTTCCAGATGGCCCGTCGCGTTTCGGCGCGGCTCGAGGGCGCGGGCTGGTGCGCCTCGGTCGAAGTGGTCACGCGCATCCTCCAGATGGTCGGCGTTGCAGGCCGACGGCCACGTTAGTGCACTCCCAGTGGTGCCGGGGCGACCTTTGGACGCGCCACGAAGCGCGTAATGTCAACTTTCCTTGACAGCTCTCGAATGTCAACTTACCTTGACAGCATGAGTGATCTCAACGAGTTGATCGCCGACGGCGTCAGCAGCTCGGACCCTGCCGTCGGGCTGCGGGCGGTGCGGGCCTTGCAGCGCCTTCAGGAGCGCCTGGAGGCGATTCACGTGGCCAATGCCCGTGAGCAGGGCTGGAGCTGGCAGGCGATCGCAGATGCCCTCGAGGTCAGTCGTCAGGCCGTGCACCAGAAGCACAATCGAAAGGGATGACATGTTCGAAAGGTTCAGTCGTCACGCGCGCGTCGCGGTGGTCCTGGCCCAGGAGGAGGCTCGCGAACTGGAGGCCAACGACATCCGGCCCGAACACATCTTGGTCGGGGTGTTGCAGAGTTCCGGCCGCGAATTGTCCGCCCTGCTGGCCGGTTTCGGCCTGACCTCTGATGTGGTTCGGGCTGAGTTGGTGTCTGCTGACGCACCCGCTGACGAAGCGTTCGACGGCGATGCGGAGGCGTTGCGGTCGATCGGGATCGACCTGGGGGCGGTGCGGGCCAACGTCGACCACACCTTCGGCGCCGGCGCGTTCGACAATGCGCTGCGCAGCACCGGCCGCCGTCGGCGGCGCCGCGGGCACCTGCCTTTCACCAAACCCGCCAAGAAGGTGTTGGAGCTGGCGTTGCGGGAGTCCTTGGCGCACAAGGACGGTTACATCGGATGCGAGCACATCCTGCTCGCGATCCTGCGCGGGGGAGACGACCGGGCGGTTGCCTTGATCACCGAGCACGTCGGTGCCGGCGAGTTGCGCGACGGGGTCGTCGGGCTCCTCGACAACGCGGCGTAGGCGCACGCCCGGCCTGCCGGTTTCCACGTGAGGGTCGTGGGCGCCGACGAATCACAGCCCCCAGGTGGAAATCGGCTTGTCTACCCGGCCAGCAACAGCGCCACCGACACCGCGAGCGACCACACGAGCATGGTCAGCCCGGTGTCGCGCAGCACCGGGATCAGTTTGGCGCCGGTGCTGCCGTCGCGCACCGGCCGCAAGGCACGTAGTGCGGGGGCAACCGCCAACAGCCCGAACGCACACCACGGCGTCGCCGCCATCAGAACCAACGGCAACACCAGGGCCACCGCCACCAGCACCTGATACAGCAGGCGGGTCCGGGCCTCGCCGAGCCGCACGGCCAGCGTGATCTTGCCGGACTGGCTGTCGGTGGGGATGTCGCGCAGGTTGTTGGCCACCAGCACGGCCGACGACAGCGAACCCATCGCCACCGCCGCGACCAGACCTACCCAGTCGATGCGCAGGGCCTGGGTGTACTGCGTGCCCAGTACCGCGACCAGGCCGAAGAAGATGAACACCGCCACCTCGCCGAGCCCGAGGTAGCCGTAGGGCTTCTTGCCGCCGGTGTAGAGCCAGGCCCCGGCGATGCACACCGCGCCGACCGCGATCAGCCACGGCGCGCTGACCGCCGCCAGCACCAGTCCTGCCACCGCACCGACCGCCAGGCTCGTCACCGCCGCGGTCACCACCGCCCGCGGTGAGGCCAGCTTGGAACCCACCAGCCGCAACGGTCCCGAGCGCACGTCGTCGGTGCCGCGGATGCCGTCGGAGTAGTCGTTGGCGTAGTTCACCCCGATGATGAGCGCGAGGGATACGGCCAATGCCAGCAACGCTTTCCACCACACCGCCGACCCGGCCCAGGCGGCCGCGCCGGTCCCGGCGAGCACGGGCGCGACGGCATTGGGCAGGGTGCGAGGACGAGCGCCTTCGATCCATTGCGCGAAACTGGCCACGACGGTCATCGTATGAGCTGACCCGGTGCACCACCGCGCGGACTCTTACACTGGGCCACATGAAGGAGCAGCTCAGCAAGACCGAGATCGGCAAGGACGTGCTGCAGGAATCCGTCGAGGCGGTGGCCACGACGGTTGGGCAGGTCACCTCGATCATCACCACGGCGGTCAAGGACGTCGCCTCGGCGATCGGCGGTCTGGCCACCGATGTGTTCGAGATCGCCGACGGCGCCCGCAAGGCCAACGAGGATTTCGACGGGGACTTCGAGGATGCCACCGATGTTGCCGACGGCCCGGCCGACGTGACCCCGGACAAGGCTGAATAGCACTGCATGCTGGGCGTCATCGGCGGTAGTGGTTTCTATTCGTTCTTCGGGCCCGAGTCCCGCACGGTCAGTGTGGACACGCCCTACGGCGCCCCGAGCGCGCCGATCACCATCGGCGCGGTCGGTGGGCAGGAGGTGGCGTTCCTGCCGCGCCACGGCGTGGACCACGAGTTCTCGCCGCACACGGTCCCGTACCGGGCCAACATGTGGGCGCTGCGCACGCTGGGGGTGCGACGGATCTTCGCGCCGTGCGCGGTGGGCAGCCTGACCGCCGAGTGGGGTCCGGGTTCGATCGTGGTGCCCGATCAGTTGGTGGACCGCACGCGCGGCCGCGCCGACACGTACTTCGATTCCGGCGGCATCCACGTGAGTTTCGCCGACCCGTACTGCCCGACGCTGCGGTCGGCGGCGGCCGGGCTGCCCGGCGTCGTCGACGGCGCCACCATGGTGGTGATCCAGGGCCCGCGGTTTTCCACCCGGGCCGAGAGCCGGTGGTTCGCCGATCAGGGTTTCAGCCTGGTCAACATGACCGGCTACCCCGAGGCGGTCTTGGCGCGTGAGCTTGAGATGTGTTATGCGGCAATCGCTTTGGTGACGGATCTGGACGCCGGTATCGAGGCCGGCTCCGGGGTGACGACGGTGGACGTGTTCGCCGAGTTTCAACGCAACATCGTGCCGTTCAAGAAATTGGTCCATCAGGCCCTCGAGAGCGTCGACGCCGAGCGCGCGTGCACTCGCTGCCTGGCCCACGACGGCGTGAAGTTGCCGTTCGACCTGCCCTGACGGCCCGAACCGGCAGCCACTTGACACCCGTCAAGTTGAAGGGTTGATACTGGCGGGGTGAAACCCGCGATCTGTGAGCAGTTCGGTATCGACTTTCCGCTCTTCGCCTTCAGCCACTGCCGTGACGTGGTGGCCGCGGTGACCAACGCCGGAGGTTTCGGCGTGCTCGGTGCCACCGCGTACACCCCCGAGCAGTTGGACCAGGAGTTGTCCTGGATCGACGAGCAGGTCGGCGGCAAACCCTACGGCGCCGACATCATCGTGCCGGCGAAATTCGAGGGCAAGGGCGAGAACCTGTCCCGCGGGCAGTTGACCGACCGCATCCCGGCCGAATACCGCGAATTCGTCGCACAACTGCTGGCCGATCACGACATCGAACCCGAGGCCAAGCAGCGCTTCGGTGGATCCTCACTGTCCGGTGACACCGGTCGCGAGTTGCTCGACGTGGCGATGAGCCACCCGATCAAGCTGATCGCCAACGCCCTCGGGGTGCCGCCGGATTACATGATCGAGGCCGGGCGTGAGCGCGGGGTTCCGGTGGCGGCCCTCGTCGGCGCCCGCGAACACGCCCTTAAGCAGGTGCAGGCCGGGGTGGATCTGATCATCGCGCAGGGCACCGAGGCCGGTGGGCACTGTGGTGAGGTGTCGACTCTGGTGCTCGTCCCGGAGGTGCTGGAGACGCTGGAGCAAGCGGGCAGCGACATCCCGGTGCTCGCCGCCGGCGGCATCGTGACGGGCCGGCAGATGGCCGCGGCGGTCGCGATGGGTGCGGCCGGGGCGTGGACCGGCTCGGTGTGGTTGACGACGGAGGAGGCCGAGACCGCACCGCACACCGTGCAGAAGATGCTCGCGGCGACCTCGCGGGACACCGTGCGCTCGACCGGCCGCACCGGAAAGCCGGCCCGCCAGCTGCGCTCGGATTGGACCGACGCCTGGCAGCCGAACCCCGGCGGCCATCAGACCCTCGGGCTGCCGCTACAGAACATGCTGGCCGAGCCGGTCATCCGCCGAGTGGATGCCCTTGCCGCCCAAGGGCACCCGGGTGCCCAAGCGCTGGCCACCTACTTCGTCGGGCAGGGCGTGGGCTTGATGAACAAGGTCAAGCCGGCCCGCGAGGTGGTCCGCGAGTTCATCGAGGACTACCTCGCTGCCACCGAGCGGTTGAGCAACTCACTTCCGGACTGAGCCGGCCGGTCTGAGGGGCCCGACCCCTCAGACCACCGCTTCCTCGGGGCTGCGCTGGATCGGCTTGGGCCACGGTTGCGGTACCGGACGCTGCCGGACATGTTGCGGCCACCAGAACCAGCGGCCGAGCAGTGTCGCGATGGACGGTGTCATCAGCGAGCGGACCACCAGCGTGTCGAACAGCAGGCCGAGGCCGATCGTCGTGCCGACCTGACCGATCACGATCAGACTGCTCACCGCCATCGACATCATGGTGAACGCGAACACCAGGCCTGCAGCGGTCACCACGGCGCCGGTGCCGACCATGGCCCGGATGATGCCGGTCTTCAGGCCGGCATGGATCTCTTCCTTGATCCGGGATACCAGCAGCAGGTTGTAATCCGCGCCCACGGCCAGCAGGACGATGACCGACATCGGCATCACCATCCAGTGCAACGGAATTCCCACGATGTGCTGCCACAGCAGCACCGACAGCCCGAACGCCGAGGCGAGACTCAGCACCACCGTGCCGACGATCACCGCCGAGGCCACCACGGCCCGGGTGAGCACCAACATGATGATGAAGATCAGGATCAGGGCCGCGGCCGCGACGATGATCAGGTCGTAGTCGGCGCCCAGCTGCATGTCGTGGTACGTCGCCGAGCTGCCACCGAGGTAGATCTTGGCGCCCTCCAGCGGAGTTCCCTTGATCGCGTCGGCCGCGGCGACCTTCAGCGGCGCGATGCGGGCGGTGCCCTCCGGCGTCAGCGGATCACCCTGGTGAATGATGGTGAACCGCACTGCATGTCCATCGGGGGACATGAACAGCTTGAGTCCGCGCTGGAAGTCGTCGGTCTCGAAAGCCTCCGGCGGCAGGTAGAACGAGTCGTCGTTCTTGGCCGTGTCGAACGCCTCGCTCATGGCGGTGGCGGTGTTCTGCATCGCCACCGTCTGATCCTGCTGCGCCTTCTGCACCTGATACTGGTTGAGCAGCAGCTCTTTCTGGTGCTTCATCGACTGGATCTGCCGCGGCATGGTGGCGACCATCTTCGGCATCAGATCGGCCATGCGCTGCATCTCGGGGACCAGCTCCTGGAAGTCGTCGGACATCGTGTTGATGCCGTCGAGGGCGTCGAAGATCGAGCGCAGCGACCAGCACATGGGGATGTCGAAGCAGTGCGGCTCCCAGTACAGGTAGTTGCGCAGGGGGCGGAACTGGTCGTCGAAGTCGGCCAGATGGTCACGTACATCGGACATGTCGTTCGACGTCGTCTTCATCTTGTCGGCCATGCGCTGTGACACCGCTGCGAGATCCGTTTGGATGCTCATCATTTCGGTCATCGCGTCGATGCTGGTCTGCAGATCGTCGGCCTGGTCGAGCAGATTCTGCAGATTCGCCTGCGCGTAGTCGTTGTTCATCAGCTGGGTGGTGCCGCTCTGGCCCAGCGTGTACGGAATCGTCGAGTGCTTGATCGGATCGCCGTCGGGACGGGTGATGGTCTGTACCTGGGCGATGCCATGCACGTTCTTGAGGGCCTTGGCGATCTTGTCGATCACCAGGAAATCGGCCGGGTTTCGCAGATCGCGGTCGGACTCGATCATCATCAGGTCCGGGTTCATCTTGGCCTGCGAGAAGTGCCGGAACGCCGCGTCGTATCCGACGTTCGTCCCGACGTCGGAGGGCAGGAAGATGCGGTCGTTATAGGTGGTGTGGTAGCCGGGCAGGGCCAGCAAGCCGACCAACGCGGCCACGATGGCGCACACCAGGATGGCCCCCGGCCAACGGACCGTGGCGGTGCCGACGCGATGCCACCCGCGCGACTTCGAATACCGCTTGGGCTCAAGGATCTTGCCGAATCGGGTGAACACCGAGATGGCTGCCGGCCCCAGGGTCAGCGCCATGGCGACCACCATCGTCATTCCGATTGCCAGGGGGATGCCCATGGTCTGGAAGTACGGCAGGCGGGTGAAGTGCAGGCAGAACGTCGCACCGGCGATGGTCAGGCCCGACGCGAGCACGACATGGGCCGTGCCGTGGAACATGTCGTAGTAGGCCGCTTCTTTGTCCTCGCCGGCTCTTCGTGCTTCCTGATATCGGCCGATCAGGAAGATGGCGTAGTCGGTGGCCGCGGCGATGGCCAACGTCACCAGCATGTTGGTCGCGAATGTCGTGAGGCCGAAGAAGTCGTTGTAGCCCAGCAACGCGACAAGTCCACGGGCGCCGGACAATTCGAGGACGACCATGCCCAGCACGATCAGCGTGGTGATGACCGATCGGTAGACGCCCAGCAGCATCACCGCGATGACGCCGAAGGTGACGAGCTCGATCAGCTTCATGCTCTCGTCGCCGACGATGTTCTGGTCGGTGCTGGAGGCCGCGGATCCGGTGACATACGCCTTGACGCCATCGGGTGCAGGGGTTTCGGTGGCGATGCGCCGCACCGCCTCGACCGACTCGTTGGCCAGCGTCTCACCCTGGTCACCGGCGATGTAGACCTGCACGTAGGCGGCCTTGCCGTCGCGGCTCTGGGCGCCCTTGGCGGTCAGGGTGTCTCCCCAGAAGTCCTGCACATGCTGCACGTGGGTGGTGTCCGCGCGCAGTTCACGCACCATCTGGTCGTAGAAGACGTGCGCCTCGATGCCCAGCGGCTCGTCGCCTTCGAGGACGACCATCACCGAGCTGCTGGTGTCGTACTCCTGGAACTTCTTGCCGACCTCTTTGATGGCGATCATCGACGGCGCGTCGTTGGGGCTCATCGACACCGCGCGCATCTTTCCGACGACCTCGAGTTGTGGGACGACGGTGTTGAGCAATGCGACGATCACGATCCACGCCAGGATGATCGGCAGGGCGAACGCCCGGATGAATCGCGGGATCAGCGGGCGCGGGGGTGCCGCGTGGCGCCCCGTTGCGATGGCGTCGGTCGGGGTCTCGTCGGTCTGGGTTTCTTCCCTGGGGCTGCTCATGCTGCCTTCACAAAGCAGAAGGTTTGTGCGTTCAATCCAGTAGCCGTTCTTTCTTCTTTGACCTCGTCATCGACGGTGACTCGGCAACTGATGCTGTCTCCGTCGCCCTGGGCCATGATGTTCGGCTGTACCGAGGGCAGGGTGGTCTGCAACGTCAAAGTCCATGGCAGCGGCACAGTTCCGGTGCGCTGCGGTTTGCCCTCGAGATCCATGTAGTTGATGACGGCGGTGCTGCCGGTGCCGTAGATCTCGTATTTCACGAATTTGGGGTTGAAATCCTCGGCGTTGTCCGACGTGACCTCAGTGATGATCACCGGATGAGCGCCGAACACCTTGCGAACGTTCATCACGATCAGCACGCCGGCCCCCATCGCGATGATGATCAGGACGGGAAGCCATATTCGTCGGATTGCCTTGGTCACTGCGGTCGCCCCGGGGAGAGGGCCGCGGCGGGCATATCGATGACAGCTGTCATTGGTGGCCTCCCGACGTTTCGATGCGTTCGCGCCGACCCTCGCTATTAGGCGGCCTACACAGTTCGAAGCGTAAAGTTATCGGATTAAGTGGATAGATACAATCCACTTATGACGACGGTCACTTAGACTGGCGTCATGTCCGAGGAACCCCGTCGTGCCCTGCGTAAGGACGCAGAGCGCAATCGACAGCGGGTGCTCGAGGCTGCGCGGGAACTGTTCGCCGAGAAAGGGCTGGAGGCCACGCTCAACGACGTGGCGCACCACGCCGGCGTTGGGGTGGGCACGGTCTACCGCCGGTTCGCCACCAAGGAAGAGTTGCTCGACGCGGTCTTCGAAGACGGCATCGATCAAGTGGTCGGCCTGGCTGAAGCCGCTCTGCAGCAAGAGGATTCATGGGAAGGCTTCGTGTGGTTCGTGGAGCATCTCTGCGAGTTGACGGCCACCGATCGAGGCCTGCGCGAGATGGTCTACAGCCGGGCCTACGGGGGCTACGGCGTGGAGTGTTCACGTAAGCGGCTGTCCCCGCCGGTGACCAGACTCGTCGAGCGTGCGCGTGACGACGGTCACCTGCGGCCCGACGTGCAATCCACGGATGTACCGATCCTGAGCCTGTTGGCCGGCACGGTCAGCGAGTGGGCCGGCCACGTCCAGCCGGAGCTGTGGCGCCGCTACGTGACGATCCTGCTCGACGGCATGCGCCACCGTGAGGGGCAGCAGCCCGTGCCCGTGGCCGCACTCGGCGACGAGGCGCTCGACACCGCGATGCAGACGTGGGAGCCCGCCGGCCCGCCGTGCTGACGCGCGGCATCCGGGGGTGCCGGTGCTCAGGTTTCGGAATCGCTTGTGTGGGCACAATATCGGCGTGGTGATCAATGGTGACATCGGCAGCGGCTCAGACACGTTCGTCGATCAACTCTTCTGTGGACCCGAACTGGCCCGGCGTATCGAGCGGGCCGAGGCCGACCTGGTCGTGGCCGCCACACGCGCTGCCGCAGACCGCGGCGCCGACGGCCTCGTGCTGCCGCTCGCGGGCGGCTTCGCCTGTTTTGCCGAGGCCGGGTCCCCGATGAACAAGGTGGTCGGGCTCGGCTTCGACGGGGTGCCCGACGAGGCGGTGCTCGGCGAGATCGAGCGGGCATTCGCGGCCCGTGGCAGTGATACCCGCGTGGAGTTGTCCAACCTCGCCGATCCCGAGATCATCGGTCTGTTGTCGGGCCGTGGCTACCGGCTGGTCGAGTTCGAGAACGTGCTGGGCCGGCCGATCCGCGACGAGAGCCGGCCGGAGACCGACGTGCAGGTGCGCCGGGCCGACGATCTGACCGCATGGGTGCAGGTTGTGGTGGAGGGCTTCGCCCATCCCGACGGTGAGGGTCCGGTCAGCCATGAGCAGTTTCCCGTCGACATCATCGAGCGCGCTGAACGGGACATGGAAAAGGCAGGGGCCACCGCATATGTCGCGCTGTGTGACGGAGTCATCGCCGGGGGCGCGGCGATGCGGCTGAACGGCTCGATCGCCCAGTTGGCCGGAGCTGCGACGGCACCTGCCTACCGCCGCCGCGGCGTGCAGGCGGCACTGCTGGCGGCGCGGCTGGCCGACGCGGCCGACGCCGGGTGCGAGATCGCCGTGGTGACAACGGCACCCGGCTCGGCGTCCCAGCACAACGTGCAGCGCAGCGGTTTTCAGCTGCTCTACACGCGGGCGATTCTCGTAAAAGCAGTTGAGCCGGCCTAGCTCGAAACCGATGTTGTCACAACGAGACTGCCGTCGCCCCTCGACCGACTTTCCGCCTTTCTTGGCCGTTCGATTGTCCAGGGCAGATGCGGTCGCGGCGCTTGGGCCCGTCGCGTTGGCGATGGGGTGTCGAACTGCCCGCCTATGAGCGACAATTCAGCGACAATCGCCGCGTGGGCACCATGGGCACCGTTTGTCACACGGTCATTCAGCACTTTTGCCACTCAAATACCAAAAGCCCCATACGACACGGATTTTGGGCTGTCCAGCTATCAGCGACAGAGTCGCTGGCATGCGGGCACTGGGCAGATGATGCCCATGGGGTAGGGGATACGTGAGTGGCATAATCGTTGAGCGACAATGGGTTTGCTGAGGCCTGTGTTGTGCTATGTGGCGATTGTCGCTGAATTGTCGCTCATAGGCGGGCA